>ONVN01000159.1 GCA_900321295.1 uncultured Eubacteriales bacterium | reverse complement strand
GTCAGAACCTGGCAGTACTCACGGAACTTGTCCCAGGTCCATTCGCCGCGCTCATACAGATCACGGGGATCTTCCAGGTTGGCTTCCTGGATCATCTGCAGGTTGAAAGCCAGGGGGTTCGTGGGGGCAACGGCATCCTCAGCACCCTTCGGATAGATCAGGGTAGCGCTGCCGTCGGGAAGATCAATGTAGTCCAGGACGGGATCCTCATGTGCCAGGAAAGGATCGTCTGCCGGCAGGACATTGCGCAGGTCGGTTGCCAGGCCGTTTGTGACGGCGGGCACGCCGAAGGCCATCAGGTCGACCATGTACATGTCGAAGTCAGGCTCGCCGGCCAGGATGGAGTTATTGATGGAATCCTGTACGCCGGCCCAGGTGGCATTCACAAATTCGTAGGTTACATTATAGGTCTCTTCAATGTTCTTGACGTTGTCAAAACGCATGATCTCGGATTCCTTGCCGGTGGCAGCAGGGTTGTCTTCCCAGGAAGCATCGTCGGAATCATAGTACAGATCCCACCACAGGGCGAATGTGAGATGACGGGGTTCATCGGCCAGGGATACGCTGGCGACCATCGTCAGAACCATGGTCAGGGCCAGGAATATTGCAACAAAACGCTTCATTCGGGTTTCCTCCTTTGAGTTTGTGACAATCTGTTTCTAGATGCCCCCTGCCCCGCAGGGCGGAGGAACGTTCAGCACGGAACAGGAGAATTACTGGGCCTGACCGACGGCAACGCCGTACACAGTCCAGTTGGACTTGGCTTCGCACTGGAGGCGTCCGCCCCAGGCAGCCTGATCCTCACCGACAACCTCTTTGATCTGGTCATAGGTGATGTAGGCCTTGCCGCCCTGAATGACCGCTGTATCCTGAGCAATGCGGCTCCAGCCGGCAGCGGCATCCGGGAAGACGACCCACATGGAATTGTCTTCGGATTCAAAGGTGACCACGAGGACAGAACCGGGAACGAGGGCTTCGAGTACGGCGGGATCCCAGTCAAAGCCGTTCTGGCCCCAGCCGCCGCCGGTGGTTTCAAAACCGGGGAATTCAACGAGCTGACGGACCGCGGGAATCTCGACCAGCTGGCCTACGCGTACACTGTAGACAGTCCAGTTGGACTTGGCTTCGCACTGGAGGCGTCCGCCCCAGGCCGTCGGATCTTCACCGACAACCTCTTTGATCTGATCATAGGTGATGTAGGCTTTGCCGCCCTGAATGGCAGCCGTATCCTGACCGATGCGGCTCCAGCCGGCAGCAGCATCCGGGAAGACGACCCACATGGAATTGTCTTCGGATTCAAAGGTGACTTCAATGGCAGAACCGGGAACGAGGGCTTCAAGCACGGCAGGATCCCAGTCAAAACCGTTCTGGCCCCAGCCGCCGCCGGTGGTTTCAAAGCCGGGGAATTCAACGGCGTTGGCCAGTGTCAGCTGATGTCCGCAGGTACCGACCTTGACAGAGAACACGGTCCAGTTGGACTTGGCTTCGCACTGGAGACGTCCGCCCCAGGCTGTCTTGTCTTCGCCCACAACGGCCACGATCTGGTCATAGGTGATCTGGGCAATGTTCTTGCTGCCGTTGATGTAAGCCTGATCCTGAGCGATGCGGCTCCAGCCGGCGGCTGCATCCGGGAAGACAACCCACATGCTGCCATCCTCGGATTCATATTCGATTTCCATCACAGAACCGGGAACGAGGGCTTCGAGCACAGCGGGATCCCAGTCGAAGCCGTTCTGGCCCCAGCCGCCGCCGGTGGTTTCAAAGCCTTCGAAAACCACAGGATTGGACAGTGCAAAGAGGTTGGAGGTATCACGGCCGGTATCGGCACTCACATAGACGGCCGTCAGGTCCACAGGAAGTGCGTTGCCTTCAGCATCCAGGAACTGGAGATCGGTCAGATACATCGCTAGGGGTGTTCCGGTGGCTGACTGGCAGTTATCGGTTTCCTTGGAGATGACGAGGGAGTTGTTCATGCCGGGGACAAAGACTTCGGTTTCAGCGAGCTTTGTCACGATGGTACGCGGGTTTTTCTTGGCCAGATAGACGCTCCAGTCATGCTTGGCCTCCACGTTTTCTTCTCCGGTATAGGTGTAGACCACACCGGATGCGGCATAGAACTTGCCGTCGGGGCCGGCTTCATCAATGCCGAAGGTGGCGCTGATGGCACGCACTTCAGACAGCTTGTCGCCCAGCAGGCCTTCAATATTGAATGCCACATACGGGGCTTTGCCGGTGGATGCGATCTTCAGTGCCTTGCCGCCCTGATAATCCACAACGGAAAGTTCAGCAGCGGCATCCGCATTGCCTTTTGCTGTGGAAAGGCCCAGGAAACCAAACGTGCCGTCAGCAAAATCAATCTTGTCGGCAGCGGGCGTTTCCGCAGAGGCAAAGGTGCACAGACTGAATGCCATGGCGGCAATCAGAAGCCAGGAAAGGACTTTTCTCATGGGGATAGCCTCCTTATTTTTTATAGCCCATCTCGTGGGCGGACTAACAGAAGAATGTCATCCGACGATACCGGAGCGCTCCACGCCTTCGATGAAGCGGCGCTGCAGCACCAGATAGATGATGACGACCGGGAGAAGAACCAGCACCACGCCGGCATTGAAGTACAGCTGCTGTTCACTGATGGTGAGGATTTTCTCCGCGTTGGCGATGACGTTGATCAGCGAATCAAGCTTGCGGGTCAGGATGATGGAGTCTGCTATATTGAAAGTGTTGGCAAAGAAGGAATCATTATACTGCCACACAATGGAAAACACCGCAACCGTGATCAGGGCAGGTGCTGCATTGGGCAGCATGATATGGAAATAAGTATACCAGGAGCCGGCCCCGTCCACCAGAGCGGCTTCCTCAATTTCCTTGGGCAGGCCGCGGAAAAACTGGTTGAAGATGTAGATGTACAGACCGGAGCGCAGGCCGCATCCGAACAGGGACAGGATGACCGTGGGCCATGGGGTTTTCAGCAGGTTGACGGTATTGGAACCGATGCCGAAGTAGCGGAAGGTCATGTAGAGCGGGAACTGGATGGTGTTGAGAGGCACTACGATCATGACCACGACGCACCCGAACAGCACCTTTTTGAGCGGGAACTGATACCGCGCAAAGCCGTATCCGACCATGGAACAGATCAGGAGCTGGATCAGCGTGACGCCGATCACATACAGGAGCGTTCTTCCGAGAATGGGAAGATAATCCAGGTATTTGATGGCCATGGTGTAGCGCTCCAGGGTGGGATTGATCGGGATAGTGAAAACCATGGGGTTGATGGAGTCCTGGCGGGAGAAGAAGGAACGGGTAATAATGCCGATTACCGGAGCCAGGATGACATAGCTGATGCCGACGATGATCACGAAGCGGAAGATGCCGAGCAGCGTGTTCTTGATTCCGTTCATGGCGCGGCTTTGCCGGTCAAGGGACCTGGAGGAAGAGTCTGCAGACTGCCAGGTTACAGCCTTTTTCTGTGCTTTGGCCATATTTCTTCCTCCTTCCTTAATTGTAGTAGAAGGCGCGCTTGTTGAGCAGGTAAACGATCACGCCGAGGATCAGGATGGTGGCCGTCGTGGCAACCAGGGAAAACACCGAGGAAAGCCCGTAATTGTATTTCTGGTAGGTTTCGTTTGCCAGACGCATCACTTCGCTGGTGGTAAACCGGTCTACCAGCGTGTAAATGGTGTTGGTGATGATATGCGGCATCACCATGGGGACCGTGACTTTCCAGAGGGTTTCATATCCGGTGGCACCTTCAATTTTCGCCACCTCATACAGGGATCCCGGAATGGACTGCAGGGCTGCGATGAACAGGATAATCTGAACGCCTGAACCCTGGATGATGCTGGCAATGCGGTTGACCGCGCCGACCAGGTATTCGAGGATGGTAGGCGGAATGGCGAGGTCACCGAACAGGGCAATATAGTAGCTCACGGATACGGCCCCGCCTCCGGCCATTTCTGCCGCCTGTGCAGAGACGCCGTTGTTCATCAGCTCGGTGGCTCTTGTGATCGCGGATCCCACAGCGTCAGCACTGAGGATGATGGGCAGGAAGAAGATGGCACGGACCAGGGCACGCGCCTTGAACTTGCGGTTCAGAAGCAGTGCCACAAAGAGACTGAAGAAGATGATCAGGGGCAGGTCAATGACCATGTCCATCAGGGAGGAAGTCAGGACCTGCTTGAAGCTGGCATGGGCTGTGAAGGCGGTAATGAAGTTGTCAAAGCCCACGAAGGTATCGATCCGGGTTCCGGTGGTGGCATCGATCTTGATGTCCATGACGCTGAAACGTCCCAGCTGGAAGAGACAGCCTGCATAGAAGACCAGAAAACCGATGAGCCATGGCAGAATAAAACCGTAACCGCGCAGCGCGTTTCGCTGTTCATAGGAAAGACGGATTTTTTTCTTTTTCCGGACGGTCACTGTGCCTCACCTCCCACAACCAGGTATCCGAGCGGATCAACGGTATGGCCGTCAGCCCGGGCCCGTACACTGCCGGTATTCACATAGATGCTCACACCGTTGGAATAACGGCTGCATGTCACGGTGTCGGACAGCTTTTCATAGGAAACCATGGCTGCACCGGACACATGCTTCAGGGCTCCGTTTACAAAGTTGTAATCCTCCACGGCCTGATCCTTCCAGGCCGAGAAGGTGGTGGCGTACTGGCTGTTGAGCCCGGTGTACTTCATTTCCGCTGCATCACGCCAGGTAAAGGTGTAATGGACGGAAGCACCGTAGTCGATCAGGTGCAGCAGGTCCACCTGTCTGTTTTCGCTCTGGGTCATGTTGACGGCGCTTCCTGCATAATCAACGGATCCGTGAACAATCATCTCCCACAGCGGGATCTGTTCATCAAGGATAGGAAACGGCGTTGCCTGAAGCGGCGCGTTGATCACATGACCGGCATAGGCAAGGCTGTAATCATTTCCGCCGGATACGAGCAGGTCACGGCTGCCCTCCCCGAGGACTCGGAAAGCGTCATGGACCAGATCCAGGGCAGCTTCGCGGTTGATGACGTTGGTGCGCCGCTTGTCGGCGTGCAGCTCACTGGCGAGATCCCGCAGGGACAGCGCATCCAGACCGAGACGGTCCGCATGGTTCTTCAGCTGCCCTGCATAACGGGGAAGGAATTTGGGCGAGAGAAGCTTGAAGCCCAGCTCCCGGTATCCCATGGTGTCCGTACGGCGCAGGGAGACGGGGCTGATCCTGGCCAGATTGACCACATAGCCCTGTGCATAGTACCGGGAAGCCTCTTCGCTGGGGACGAACCCCCTGGCGATATCGGAAATCTGCTGAATCGATACATCCGGATAGACGGTTCCGCCGCTGCGGCGCATGGCGCCGACCAGGCTCTTCAGTCCGTTTTCACCGCCCAGCTGACCGAGCACTTTCAGGCGGCTGACCGGATCATGGTAATACCCGCCGTTCATCCAGCCCTGAAGATTCATCCGCTGGTTGGAAATGCCCTGGTGCTTGAGTTCCGCGATCATGTCCTCCGCCTGGGAGAAGGTGGTCATGGGGAGCACCCGCAGGTACTGGATGCCCAGAAAATGTGCGGTTTCCTTCACGCCGCCGATGACATCGTAGAAGAGGGGAATATCGTCGGCCGCGTTGCTTTCCTGTGTCAGGATACCTTCGGCTTTCATGCGCTGACGCATGGCCTGTGCAATGCCGGCGAAACCTTTGCTGTCCGGATCAAGCAGCGTATAGCGCACGCTGCAGTCCACAGGATACAGTTCCTTTTCAGAGACAATGACACTCTCGCCCGAGATGGTCAGCGTATCCGTGCGGCGCAGGGAGAAGGTAAAGTAGGCATAGTTGTAGCTGTTGTTGCGGCCGGCGACGTCGGCCACAATGCTGGCCAGGGAGGCACCGCGCTCGCAGGTCACCAGCAGGGAGGAGTCCTCCCGGCAGATGCCGAACAGGGCAAGCCTGGATGTCTGGAGGTTCTGGGTAGCGGTCAGATCGCTGTCCACCAGGTCCAGGTCATAGATGTTCTTATTGTACTGGGCGGCTGTATTCTTGCCGTTGTTGAAGTGAATGAGGGCTCCGCTGCCTTCCGGGAGCACCAGATCGCCGGTCTCCTGGCTTCCGGCGGCACCGAAGAAGGGGAGCAGCTGGATGGCACGGATCTGGCCGTTGCCGAATTCGCCGAGGCCGCCATAGGGAAGGGTGGCCTGCACACCGTCCTCTGTCAGCGTCCAGTCGAGGGTGATGGTAAAGGAGAGGGATTCGGCCTTTTCTTCCCCGTCACCGTCTGCTGCCCGCAGCGCCTGCATTTCTTCATAATCTTCCATGGTGAATCCGGCCGCGCGGGCATCGGCGTCAAGCTGCTGCCTGTTGCGGGCGGTCACACCCCGGGTCTTGATTTCATACAGGCCGGATTCCTCGTTGAACTCATAGGTTTTGGCCGCCTGTTTCTTTCCGCTTTCGGAAAGAATCTGGTACCACTCGGGTGTCAGCTGGTCCGGCACCAGCATCATCTTTTCATTGGACAGAAGGTAGATGGCCCGGACACCGTTTTCGATGGTTTCGTAGGAGACCTGGCCGGCAGAGACGGACTTGGCATAGGAACTCCAGGCGGTGCCCTCTTTTGCATTGCCGTCCAGATAGCTGAGAATGAACTGGCTTTTCAGATTTTCCAGGTTGGTGGCCTTGGCCACAGGATCCCGGTCCGCCTCCGGCGGGTTGGAATAAAGAATCCGGCCGCTGGCTTTTTCGTACAGGGCAACCTCAGCAGTGCTCTGCTTGATGTAGAGCGCCAGGTTTTCATTTTCTGCGGCCAGTGAAAACCCGGGGACAGCCTTCAGCTCGTCCTTCAGAGGAACAAACTCACTTCCCTCTGCATAGGGCCGGGGGGAGACGGGAATGGTTTTGTAGGCGTCATAATTCCTGAAATGGATCACATACCAGCCGATCACCGCCCCAAGGGCGAGGATCACCACGGCCAGCAGAATCCACAGAACCTGTTTGATACGTGAAGGGAGACGCGCGTTTGTTTCGGTATGTTCCATACTCCTCTCCCTCCTCTCAAATGCGGAAAATCAGTTCGATGTAGATGCTTCGCAGGAAGCTGTACACCTGGGTGATGAAATTGATCACAAGCAGGGCAAGGAAGAGAATGATCAGAACGGCCAGAATGGTCAGAAACAGGGTGACAAGTGTTTTGCCCAGCGTGTAATTATGGATCTGCATGATGCCGATGAGCATCATGATCACCGTATAGGCCATTCCGACACCCATCAGAATCGAATAGAAGGCTTCCTCGTTTTCAGCGACTACCTGGGAGATCAAGGTGGCCAGCACCGTGGTCACGATGGCCGGAAGAAGGGAATAACCGATGGCAATCACGATATCCTTGAACCGTCCCTCACCGTCCATCAGACAGGTTACGGACCAGTTGCCCACACAGAGTACGAGGTACAGGATGCCAACACCGAACAGTTCCGCAATCGAATTCACCGTGCGCGGTTCAATGTCGTTGACCACAAAGCTGGCATAGATCCGGTTCATGGAAAAGCATGCAGCATAGAGGATCACCAGGAGAACGGCAATTCCCACGCTGCCGCGGTCCTGATGGCGGATCCAGTAAAAGCCGTCGGTGGGATGGTTGACCGTATAGAACAGATACTTCCATTTTTCACTGCTCAAAAGCCCTTTTTTCATGCCGCATGCCCCCTTTCTTT
>ONVN01000039.1 GCA_900321295.1 uncultured Eubacteriales bacterium | reverse complement strand
TCGCCCGCGAGTCCGAGCCATGTGCAGACGCGGTTGGCGAGACGGTCTGCATAGAAAAGCCGGAGACACAGGGCTTTTTTCAGGGGATAGAAAAGCCGGATGGACTTTTTGTTCAGAAGGTCCAGAAACAGATGGGAGAGACAGCCTGCGCCGACGGCACAACCGAGCTGGGGCAGGATCTGCCATGCGCCAAAGGCCAGCAGAAAGGCATAGAGCAGCGAATGGGTGAAGGAACGATGGTCGCTGAAACGGCCTTTGACGCAGACAAGCACAATGACGAGCAGCCCGGAGGCGGCGCGGGCAGCATGATCCGAAATGAGAAGATCCTTCAGTCCGAGATGAAAGGCGGAGTCAGCAATCAGGGCTATGGCAGCCAGGGCGAGAACAATGATCCGGCTGGTCAGCGCGTCCCGGTCGCGTTTGGCAGAGCGCACCTCAATATCGCAGAGAATCCCGCCGGCAGCACCCCCGATGACGGAGATCACACAGCCTTCCGGCGTAGAGGGCAGCGTCGCAGCAAGCGCAGCTGCAATGCCCCAGGTAATATGGGCTTTGCCCAGCAAAGGATCACCGCCTTTCAGAGGAAATGAAGCAGAGTGTGTTCCGGCAGACCGGACTGCAGGGATGAGCATACCACAGGATGGACAAATTGTCATGGTCCTGCTGGTATCCAGGTACAGGAAATCCATAAACATTCCGGTGCGCCGGCCCGCGCAGGCGCACCGTCAGGAGGAGGAAAGATCCATGCGGATTCTGATGCTGGGCAACAGCTTTACCTTTTTCAATGATATGCCGGAAATGGTCCGGGAGATCACCGGTGCGCAGGTTGTTTCCCATACGCGGGGCGGCGCCTGGCTTTCTGAGCAGCTGAATGCGGACACGGAGATGGGAGCGGCCACCCTGAAAGCGCTCGAAGAGCACTGGGATTATGTCGTCCTGCAGGAGTATTCCAACGGACCGGTCAAAGACCGGGAAGCGTTTATGCGCAGCACAGCAGAGCTGTGTGCAAAAATCCGGGCCTGCGGCGGGACACCGGTTATGTATGCGACCTGGGCTTATGAGAAAAACGGCCCGAAAATGGCCGGCATGGACTGCAGCTATGAAGAAATGGCGCAGGGACTGAAGGAAGCCTATCATGCGGCTGCGGAGGAAAACGGTGCCCTGGTGGCAGACGTCGGACAGCGGTTCTTTGAACAGGCAGAGGAAAAATGCCTGTATAACAGGGACAGCTACCATCCCAGCGAAGAGGGATCCCGTCTGGCAGCCCGGACTCTATCCGAAGTGATCCTGGCGGACTGGGCGAAAAGGACGCAGGCCTGACCGAAAGCATCGAACAATACCGTGCATGGAAACAGAAACCCGTGCCCGAACCCCTGAGACGGGTCCCGGGACGGGTTTTTCCGTGTGCAGAAGGTGAACGTTAATTCGATTGCTGCAGGCGGTTTATGGAGGAAAAAGAACCCTTGCATTTTCTATGTACAATCCGGTCTGATATTGTGACATTCTTGACAGAGTGTATGCGCCGTGATACACTTCACCCTGTTCATTTCTACAAACAGGCCAATACGCTTTGGAGGGAAAAGCGTATGTCATTTTTTTCTAATGGTTTTTTTGCCGATCAGCAGGGTACTCCCCACCTTCTTCTCGGACTGCAGGCGCATAATTCGTCAACCGGCATTCCCAAAATGCTGGAAAAGGAAATGCATGCCGTCAGCCTGTACGGGGGCAACCTTTTTGAAGCACCGGTGTACTGGTGCGAGGTGGAGAAGAGGGAAGGGGAGTTTGACTTTTCGACGGTCCTGGAACTCATGGACATGTGTCGGGAAAGAGACCTTCATCTGATCCTTCTCTGGTTCGGTGTCAACAAAAACGGACATCCCACCTACTGCCCGGAATGGGTGAAGGCGGACCCAAGGCGCTTTCCGCTTGCCAAAGGTCCGGACGGCGGCGATGTGGCCACATTGTCGCCCCTTGCGGAGGAAACGCGCAGGGCGGATATCCGCGCTTTCACGCGTTTCATGGATTTCCTCCACCGGGCGGACAGGGAAATCCACACTGTGGTCGCTGTTCAGGTGGAAAACGAAATCGGCTATGCCAACACGGACATGGATTATTCCGATGCCGCGCAGGCAAAATACCGTCAGCCGGTTCCTCAGGCGCTCAGGGGGCTTTCCCTTGAGGACAGCGGCGTGAAGTCTTCCGGAGACAGCTGGGTTTCCTGCTTCGGCCGTCATGCCCATGAGGCGTTTGCCGCCTGGTGCTGGGCAGACTTTATCCAGAGGCTGGCGACCAGCGGCAAATCGGTGTGTGAAATCCCGCTTCTTCTCAATGTGATGCTTGGAGAAAACGGCTTTGAGGAGCCGGGCCTGTGCTACAACAGCGGCGGCCCGGTCAGCCGGGTGCTGGACATCTACAAGCGGACAGCGCCGGCCATCGACATCCTCTGCCCGGATATTTATCTCGGGAACCGTGAGCAGTACAGGCAGGTGATTTCCAGCTACAGCCGGGAGGACAACAGCCTGTTTATCCCCGAATCCTCTCCGACGGGGATTGCCAATGCACTCAATATGATCGAGGCGGCTGCCGACCCGCGTTTTGCGGGCGTGGCGTGCTTCGGAGCAGCGACAGCGCTGGACGAGGACGGAAACCTTCTGCCCGAGGCCCGGGAAGTTGCCCTGAGCATGCGGACCATCGCGTCCGTTGCCCCGCTTCTTGAGCAGCGGGCGGGAACGGTGTATGCCATTGTGCAGCAGGAGTTTATGGACAAGCAGTATCTCCGGCTCCCGGGGTGGCATGTGGAGTGTCTGTTTACCAGCGCGAATCCGTCACGGTTCGGACTGGGGAGCTTTATCAATCCGCTTGCACCGTCCAACCGCGACCTGATGGAGACAAGGGGCCGGGGCCTCCTGATCCAGACAGGGGAAAACGAATTCTATCTTGCGGGATGCGGCATCCGTGCCGACTTCCGGATGCGTCCCGAAATCGGATATGAGCGGTCCTATGTCCAGCTCACCTCCCGCATGAACGGCACCCTGAACTTCCTGTCGGTGGAAGAAGGGCACTTTGAACATGGTACATGGGTTACAGACCGCTTCCGCAACGGGGATGAAGCCAACTTTGCCTGCTTTGTCCACCGCGGGGAGGTTGTCCGCATCCGACTGAATGCGGCACGCTGAGATTTTATTCAAAAGGAGAGGATCCCATGAAGAAAAAATGGCCGGTTCTTCTTCTGACGGTTCTGGCAATTGCGATGTTTTTCCTGCCGGCCGTCACGCTGCATGTGCATGCGCAGCTGGGGCAGGAGATGGCAGATGCGTTTCCTGCATCCCTGACCCTGTGGGATATGATGACGAAGGGAAGCGGATGTCTGCCGCTCAGCCAGTTCCCGAGCCTTGCCTACCTCAACTTCGGAAGCGGGCTTCTGGTGGCGGGCTGTGTGCTTCTGGTGCTCGGCTGCCTTGCCTTCCTTCTCGGAAAGCGCGGATGCGTCCAGCTCTCGATTGCCCTGACCGCAGGCGCGGCGGCTTGCTTCGGAACGGAAATGCTGCACATTTCCAACCTTGCCTCCTCCCTGCTGTACACGGTGCTCTTTACCACCGGAGCCGGGCTGTACCTTCCCCTGGTGATCACAGCGGCCATTCTGATCTTTGAAGCCGTCATGATCAAGGGACAGAAACCGCTTCTGACGGATGACCGCACCCTGCGTCTGGTCAGCGGCATTCTGGCAGCTGCTGCGCTTCTGGTGATGCTGCTGCCGGTCTATACGGTCTCTGTTCCGCAGACGATGACGGCATCACCACAGGATGCCCAGACCATGAACCGTGCTGTAAGCATGTATACCCTCATGACAGGCGGGGAACCCAACCTGTATGCTGAAGGTGCAGGAAAGGGTGTCTATGCGGATATCCTTACCGGTGATCTGGCGGAGCTCGAAAAACTCTCGGCAGATGCAAACAATATCAAGGGTATTTTCACCATCAGGAACAATACAACCACGCTGAACGCCTATGTGCTCGGCGCGGCTGTCCTTCTTGCCCTGGCTGCTCTGATGTCATTTGTCCGCAGGGTGGACCGCTGGTTCCCGGTGGCATTCCAGTGGGTGGCGGCCATTCTTCTGGCGGTGACCTCTCTTTCGCTTCTGACCGTGGGCGGCCAGAACGACATGTATTCATCGGCTTCCCGCCAGCTGGTGCTGATCGGCCTCGGCCGTGTTACACCGGTTCCTTTCCTTGCCGTACTCTGTGCTGCAGGCAGTGCGCTGGCGGGCACCATGGGCATCCGGTATGCCAATGAACCGTACTTTGTCAACCCGATTCCGGCCTCCAGCCGCATGCGTTTTGTCGCGGTCACCCTGGCGGTGCTGTCGATAGCCTGCATCGTTCTTCCCGGCGGAACGGTGGCATTCTCCAAGGCAGGAAAGAACAAGGTCCAGGCCACGGTGGAAATCTCCGGCGTGGATGCGCTGACCCTGTCCTCCGCAGGAAAGCTTGCAGACCCTGTGACCTCCAAGGGTCAGGCCGTCTACAGTGAAGACGGCGAGTACTCGGCGGGGATGGTCAATGAGGCCACTGGCCGCATGGCTGGATATTACAATGTGCTGACATGGCTTTCCATAATTGTGGCCGTGGGCGGACTGGTGGTGCTGATCCTCCGCAGAAACAGGAAGCTTGGCATTGCACTGTTCCTGGCGGCGTTTGCCCTTCGTGTCGTGACCTGGATTGTCCTGAGCTTTACGCTGCCCAAGGAAGTGGCGATTGGCTCCGGAACGGTGTGGCTGTATGTCAGCCTGCTGCTGCTGATCTTCACAGCTTTCTTCACAAACTTCGCACATATGGAAGAGCTTCCGAAGAAATACAAGCTCTTCCTGATGATGCTCCCGTTCCTGGTGGCCGTCTTCCTGTTCAGCTACCTGCCGCTGTACGGATGGAGCTACGCCTTCTACAATTACAAGTTCGGCGTCAGCATGGACCAGCAGGAGTTTGTGGGCCTCAAGTGGTTCACGGAAATGTTCACCAATGATGCGAACCGGGTCAACATTGTGCGCGTGCTGAAGAATACCTTCGGCATGAGCGGCCTGAACCTGCTGACCAGCTGGCTGCCCATGGTGTTTGCCATCTTCCTCAACGAAATTACCCAGACACGTTTCAAGAAGTTCGTGCAGATCTTCACCACACTGCCCAACTTTATTTCCTGGGCACTGGTTTTCTCCTTCGCCATGTGTCTGTTTGCCATGGATACCGGCATCTTCTCCAAATTCATGGAAGCAGTCGGCGCCATTCCAAAGGATTCCCACATTGTCTGGCTCAATTCGGGTGATCATATCTGGCTGAAAATGTGGGGCTGGAACACCTGGAAAGGCCTTGGATGGGGTGCCATCATGTATCTGGCCGCCATTGCAGGCATTGACCAGGAACTCTACGAAGCCGCTCAGGTGGACGGTGCAAACCGCTGGCACAAGATGCGGTACATCACCCTGCCGGGCCTGCTCCCCACCTTCTTCGTCCTTCTGATGCTGTCCATCTCCAACATTCTCAACAACGGCATGGAACAGTACCTGGTCTTCCAGAACCCGATGAACAAGAACAGCATTGAGGTTCTTGACCTCTATGTCTACAACATCACCATTGCATCCCGCGGTACAACGCTGTACTCCTATGCAACGGCAATCGGCATTCTCAAGACCATCGTGAGCGTCACGCTGCTCTTCTCGGCGAACTTTGCGTCCAAGAAGCTTCGCGGCGAGTCCATTATGTGAGAAGGGAGGCGGACGATATGACAGTAAGAGAGAACAAAATGGTGAAAGAGAACCAC
>ONVN01000022.1 GCA_900321295.1 uncultured Eubacteriales bacterium | reverse complement strand
TATCTCCGCCTCCGTTTTTCAGATGAAAGCTCTTTGGTTCATTATAGCAGGGTCATGGCCGCCGCAGAAGAGGAAGTTTTCATTCCTTCCTCCCGGTTGCCGCCGCCTGCTTCTTTGCTGTATAATGGGCTCAGAAAAAGGGGGATCTGAAAAATGAAAAACGCTTTGTTGTGTGCCGTTGTTTTTCTGCTTGTCCTTTCCCTTGCGCTGCCCGCCCTTGCAGGCACGTGCTATGTCAAAACGCCCAACGGGAAAACCGTCAATCTGCGCAGTCCCGATGACAACACGGTGCTGGCCCAGATACCTTACGGCACGAAGCTGTCCTATGATGACGACGCGTCCACGGAACTGGCCGCCTACGTCACTTACAAAGGGATGAAAGGATATGTCCGGTGGGTCTATCTGTCGGATACAAAGCCTGCAGCCTACGCCAAATCCTCGTCTTCCTCCACTTCCTCCTCGACCAAAACCACGGCTGCGCCATCCGCGCACGGAAGCGGTCTTCTCACCATCAAAGCCTCCGGTGCATACATCCAGTATCCGAACAAGAAAGGCAAAGGTGCCGGCGACCGATATTCCTCCGTATTCTTTGACGATTCTGCCGATGTTGTCATTACCGCAAGCATTCCCAGGGGAAAAAAGCTCATCGGATGGAAGATCAATGGAATCTACATGACCTTCTATTCCACCGTCAAAACCTTCCGGCTGCCTGAAGTCACCGAAAGCATGACCATAGAAGCCGTCTTCAAATAAACTGCCCTTTACAAAAGCCGCCTGCATGCCATGGCACACAGGCGGCTTTTCTGTCTTCTTTTTCCCGGACGGAAGCTTCCGCATGTTTATGCGTTCGTCGGGTTTTCCATATGTACGCGCAGATGCGGATAGGTCATCTCCACATGGTTCCGGTTGAAGGCTGCGTAGAGTTCTTCGTTCAGACTGTATTTTGCGTTCAGGAAGTCACTTCCTTTGACCCATGCCCAAAGAGAATAGGTGATCGCACTGTCCCCGTAGTTCTCCAGGTGAAAAACAGGTGCGGGATCTGAAAGAATCTGCGGCACGTGGCTCACAGCGTCCATGAGTGCCTTTTTCACTTCCTCCGGAGTATTGTCATAGGAGGCAGAAACCGTCAGTTCAATCCGGCGCTGGGGATTCATGGAATAGTTGATGAGCCGGTTGGTATAGGTCTTGCTGTTCGGAATGAAGATGATTCTCCCGTCCGGAGCCAGAAGACGGGTATACATCATATTGATGTCCGTGACCGTCCCGTTATACCCGTCGACCTCCACGAACTGGCCGATTTCAAATGTTTTCACCGTCATGATGATCAGGCCGCCGGCGAGATTGCTGAGAATCCCCTGCAGCGCCAGGGAAATGGCAATACCAACAACCGAGAACACGGCCACAAAGGAGGTGACCGGAATCCCGGCACTGTTGGCTGCAATCATCACGACGATCATGTACAGAATGAAACGGATGATCGTCATGAGCATCGTCGTCACGGCCGGCACGACCTTGTATTTTTTCAGCACCTTGTCAATGACTTTCACAGCCAGTTTCGAAAGAATGATGCCAATTACCAGAATGGCCAGGGCAACAATGATTTCCGTCGGGTTGAGAGATTTTGCTACATTGATGACTTCTTCCACCTGGGCGGCGTCCACTTTTCCTTCCATGATGTACCCCCCTCCATGGCACGCATGCCTTTATTCTGCATCCGTACGGATGACCCCGTCTTTTGCTTCCACTTTTTCTCCGCGGATTTCTTCGTCGCACAGCCGGATCCAGATGTCGCCTCCGGCAAGGATCAGTTTTTCCTCTGCCTGAATGGCGTCGTCGCCACTGGAGATTTCAAATGTGCCGTTCTGAATCGTAATATCCCTAGCATGGATTCCGTCATCCTCTGTGTCCAGCACAAAATGGCCGTCCAGAATGGTCAGCGACGTCTCTGCCTTCAGGCCCTTTCTGGAGGATGCATTCTTCTGTTTCCCGTTTTCTGCGCCGTCCCCGGTCCGGACAGAGATCGTTCCGCCTGCAATAACAACCCAGCCTTTATCGTCTTTATTGTCCCGGTTGCTGACAAGGCCGTCTCCGTTGCCTGTAATGGTGATGTTGCCGCCAAGAACCAGGACCGAATTACGGCCCTTCACGGCGTCATTCTCAGCATGTACCTCAAGGTTTCCCGACGCAATGACCAGGTCAGCCTTACTGTGAATGCCGTTTTTCGCATGACCTTCAACAATCAGTGTGCCTTCCCCGTTGATGGACAGGTCATCCTGCGCATAAACCGCAGCCGCGGCGATCTCTTCACCCAGTTTCATTTCGGTATGGTCTGTCAGTTTATTGGTACTTCCTGCGTCGAGGGTCAGCACCAGCTTGTCTGCCGATTTTTCAAGGATCGCAGGGCCTTCCGGGCTGTCGATGGTGACGTTCTGGAGAATCAGCCGGACCTTTTCCTCCTCCGAAACAGAGACCACAATCTGGCCTTTCCAGTTTCCGGTCAAAAGATAGTCGCCTTCTTCCAGAATGGTCACCGTGCTTCCCTCAACGGTCACCATGTCTGTATCCGACACTTCCGCTCCGTTTTCCGAAAGCCGGATGGTTTCCACTTCCTCCATTTTCCATCCATCCTCCACATCCCTGTCCTTGTAGAGTGTGGAAACATCCAGATCTGCGGCCATCCCGCCGTTCAGGAAAGAAATCAGGATCAGGGTCAGTCCCATGGAAATCATACGTTTCATATCT
>ONVN01000045.1 GCA_900321295.1 uncultured Eubacteriales bacterium | reverse complement strand
GACAACGCCGAGTTCGGCTTCGGCATGAACCTGGCCACCGCCCAGCGCCGCGCCAAGCTGGCCGACACCGTTCAGAAACTGATCGATGTGGAATGGACCCAGCAGGCCATTAAGGACGCCGGCAAGGAATGGCTGGAGAACATGGAAGACGCCGAAGGCAGCCGCGCCGCTGGCGAAAAGCTGCTGGCCGCCTGCAACGAAAACATTGAAGAAGGCTGCGACTGCGACGCCTGCAAGCTGGCCCGCGAAGTAGTTGCCGGGGCCGACCTGCTCACCAAGAAGTCCATCTGGATCTTCGGCGGCGACGGTTGGGCATACGACATCGGTTACGGCGGACTGGATCATGTGCTCGCACAGAACCAGGATGTCAACGTTCTCGTTCTGGATACCGAAGTGTACTCCAACACGGGCGGACAGGCTTCCAAGTCCACGCCTACCGGTTCCGTTGCGAAGTTCGCTGCTGCTGGCAAGCGCACCCGCAAGAAGGACCTTGGCATGATGGCGATGAGCTATGGCTATGTCTATGTGGCAACCGTTGCTATGGGCTCCAACCCTGCACAGCTGCTCAAGGCTATGACCGAAGCAGAAGCTTATCATGGACCTTCCCTGATCATCGCATACGCACCCTGCATTAACCACGGCATCAAGTCCATGGGCATGGCGCAGGCTGAAATCCGCAAGGCTGTTGACTGCGGTTACTGGCCTCTGTATCGGTTCAACCCCGCTCTTGCAGAACAGGGCAAGAACCCGATGACCATCGACAGCAAGGAACCCACCGGCAATTATCAGGAATTCCTGCAGGGCGAAGTTCGTTACACCGCTCTTGCACGTCAGTTCCCGGATGCTGCCAAGACCCTCTTCGCACAGCAGGAAGAAGACGCCAAGGCTCGTCTCGAATCCTACAAGAGACTCGCAAAGGACGAATAATAATAAAAGGCCTTTCAGCCCGGACGGTTTTACCGTCCGGGTTTTTCTCATGAAATATTAAGGACACGTTTCCGGGAAACGTGATACAATGCACAATGGTCTCTTTTGGAAACAGCTTGACCGGCCCATGGGGCTTTGCTATACTACTGTAACTACCAATGGCGGAGGTTTGCATGAAAGGAAGCAGGAAAAGAATCATCAATTTTGTGCTGATTCTTGGTACGCTGGCTGTTGTATTGGTCATCGGTATCAGTGACAACAGTCTTTTTGAGGCATGGGAAGCGGTCAGAACCATGAATCTTGCGTGGGTGATCCTTGCCGTGCTCTGCTTCCTCTGCTATCTGATGATGGACACCGTGGCGATTCACTTCTTTCTCAGAAGACAGGGCTACAAAGTGTCTTTCCTGCGTCTCTGCTTCATTTCCGTCGTTGGTCAGTATTATTCGAATATCACACCTGGTGCCTCCGGAGGCCAGCCGATGCAGATTTATTATCTGCATCAGGACCATGTGCCGACGGCCATCGGAACCTCCGCCATTGCGATGCGCTTTTTCTGTTTCCAGTTTATGCTGTCCTTTCTTGCGGCGGTTTTCTGGATAATCTACGGCCGTTTTATCAATGACAATGTCGGAGCCCAGAAATGGATTCTGATTGTCGGATTCTGCTATAATGCGGTGATGGTTACGCTGGTAACCAGCCTTGCGCTGTCGGCGCCGATGATCAAGAAACTGATTGCACTTGGCATCCGGATTGGTACGAAATTCCACTGGATCAAAAAACCGCAGGGGATTTCCGAAAAGCTGAACAAAGCGGTCGATGTCTTTCACAGCAGCCTGACTTCTTACAGCAAAAGGCCGTGGGATTTGGTCATTCAGCTGGTGATTGGCGGAATGCAGCTGATGGCATTGATGAGCGTGATCTACTGCATATACCGTGGCCTTGGACTGGTGGAGGAAAGCTATCTTCACCTGGTAGCCCTGAACATTATGGAATTCATCTCCGCTGCGTATGCTCCGCTGCCCGGGGCCTCCGGTGCATCGGAAGGTGTCTTCAGCATGTATTTCGGAAAGATCTTTCCTGATGGATATGCATTTGCTGCTCTTCTTCTGTGGCGGTTCTTTACCTACTATATTTCCCTGATTCTTGGTGTTGTCACGGTCATGGTCCAGGGCGTACGGGAAGGCAAAACGTTCCGCGAAGTGGCAAGAGAAGGGAATGAGGTGCTCGAGGCAGCAGAGCACACGGACGCGTAAACCTGTTTCAGGCCATCTGAAAGGCAGACTTCATGTCTGCTTTTTCTATATCCGGAACCGGAAAATGGAGCTTGACCGAACACAGGGAAACGCAGTATATTTCTGCATGTTCCTGAAAGAATCCGAAGAAAAACACAGGGAAGGTGACACCATGGATTTCCTGAAAAAACTATCGGTTGGCGTATGTTATTATCCGGAACACTGGGACGAATCCCTCTGGCCGAGTGATCTGGAAAGAATGATGAAAAACGGAATTCGTACGGTCCGCATCGGTGAATTCGGCTGGTCAATCATGGAAAAAGACGAGGGACAGTTCGATTTTTCATTCTTTGACCGTTTTCTGGACCTGTGTTCTTCCGTCGGCATGCAGGTGATTTTCGGAACACCCAGTGCCACGCCGCCTGCCTGGCTGACCTGCCGGTATCCGGAAACCTTGAACGCGAATGTGGACGGGGTGATCTATCGGCATGGGGGACGCCGGCACTATAACTACAACAGTTCGGTCTACCGGGAAAAAGTGGCCCTGATGGTGACGAAAATGGCCGAGCACTGGGGCAGCCATCCGGCCATTGTCGGCTGGCAGATTGACAATGAACTGAACTGTGAAACCAATGATTTTCTGTCAAAAGCTGACGGGGAAGCATTCCGCTCCTTTCTCAGGGAAAAGTATGAGACACTGGATGCACTGAATGCAGCCTGGGGAACCGTGTTCTGGAGCCAGACCTACACGGAATGGGAGCAGATTGATGTTCCGCATACCAATGCGATTGCTTCCCATAATCCTTCTCTTCTGCTGGATTATGTGCGCTTTGTCTCCCATAGTGCTTTGTCCTTCTGTGCCATGCAGACGGAGATTCTCAGGCAGTGGATCGAACCGCGCATGTTCATCACCACCAACGGCATGTTCGGGAGAATGGATAACCACCGGATGGCCCGCGAAATTCTGGACGGGTATATGTATGACAGCTATCCGAATTTTGCCTATGGAATTGACCAGACATGGTCTGCAGAGGACCTGCATGACCGTGGGGCTTCCATGAATCTCATCAAGGTGCGCTCCATCTGTCCGCATTTTGGCATCATGGAACAGCAGTCCGGGGCCAACGGATGGTACAACCGCTTGGAAGCATCCATGCCGAGGCCGGGCCAGCTGAAGCTCTGGGCGATGCAGAGCGTCGCACACGGTGCCGACTATGTCTCCTTCTTCCGCTGGCGCACAAGCCCTGTCGGGACGGAAATCTACTGGCATGGAATTCTGGACTATGACAGCCGCGACAACCGGCGTCTTGGCGAAGTGGCAGACTTTGCACAGAGTCTTGAAAAACTGCAGGAAGTATGCGGTGCGGAAGCCGATGCACGGTTTGGTGTGGTTCAGACCTATGACAATCTGTTTGATGCCGATGTCGATCACTGGCACGGAAGGGTCCAGCGTGCCTCGGAGGAAGGAATCTTTGAAGCAGCCCAGGAGACGCACACCACCTTTGACTTTGTGGACCTGCGGGATGAGACCAGGGTGGAGGATCTGCTTAGGTACCCGGTTCTGTTTGCACCGCACCTTGTCATTCTCCGGGAAGCAGAAACAGCTCTGCTCAGGGCCTATGTGGAGGCAGGCGGGGTTCTGGTTGTGGGCTGCAGGACAGGATACAAGGATACAACCGGAAAATGCCCGATGCAGCCCATGCCCGGCCTTATGCGTGAACTGACCGGAACGACGGTGGAAGAATATACCTTCCGGAGTCCGGCAGAAGAGATGGCGGAAGCAGAGTGGGACGGCAAGAAGCTGCATGTGGACTGCTTCATGGAAAGCCTGAAGGCCCTGGAAGGAACGGATGTTCTGGCGAGGTACACATCTTCCTATCTGAAAGGTGAGCCGGTTGTCACGGAGCGCAGGCTCGGGAAAGGACGAGTGCTGCATTTTGGCGGCGTGTTTACAAGACAGGCCGCGAGACGTTTCCTGAAAAACCTGAAAGTGGCTGAACCCTACGAGGATTGGGTGAAGGCACCGGCAGAAGTCGAGGTGGTGGGAAGAGTCCGGGACGGTCAGCACTGGCTGTTTCTTCTGAACTACCTGCCCGAGGCGCAGGAGATCAGGCTGGGGAAGAAAATGGTTTCCCTTCTCAGCGGCGAAGAGGAAGATGGCCGCGTGGAAATTCCGCCTTACGGAGTGGCAGTCTATCGGGTATAAGCGTGCCGGATGAACAGGAGCGATTCATGGCAGTGCAGAGTTGTACTGCCGGAGCAATGAAAAGCATGGGAGCAGGTATTCCATGGAAAAGAAATTCAACAGGTTTTCCGTACCTCTGGGATTGCTGGATTATGTGAATCCGATTCTGTACAGCATCACCATGGTGATCCTCATCCGGAATCTGTATACCGTGATGGAACATCCGTTTCAAATCGTGTTTCTGATCGGCACAGTCCTGTCGATTGTCTTCGGCCTGATCATTCCTACGGGAAAAGTCCTGGTTGGACTCGGCGTGATCCGTTTCCGGATGCCCGTTGCTCTGGTGTTCTGTGTGAATACGGGTATCCTGATTTCGGGACTGATGCTCCTGAAACATGTGATGAGCCTGAGTCTGCCCTTTCTCGTGTGCCTGATGGCTGTTCTGTTCGTACTGCTGGTTCTCACATATGCAAAAAGCAGAAAAATCAATACCATTGCCGTTCTGACCGGCGCGGCAGGTTATCTGATGATCTATGTATCCCTGATCACCGTATCCGTCCGCAAACCGGCGGCAGGGCCTGTCGCTCTGTATGCTGCGGCGATTCTTCTGTTTGTCATGCTCTGCGGAATCGGAATCCGGGGCAATCTGAAGAATCCCAGGATTCACTGGGTGATTGAAATATCCAATGTG
Organism: uncultured Eubacteriales bacterium; assembly: GCA_900321295.1. Taxonomy (GTDB): domain Bacteria; phylum Bacillota; class Clostridia; order Christensenellales; family Aristaeellaceae; genus UBA2943. Next base: position 14,606 of record ONVN01000045.1, on the reverse strand, counting down.
CTCTGTCAGCTGCTTGTTGCCATTTCCACCATGCTGCTGTTTTCCTGACAGGCACGGTGGACAGACCGTTAATCAAAGGCAGAACGGCCTGGAATCCTTCCGGATTTCAGGCCGCATTTTTTGGCAAGATGGAGCGGAAGCCGTGAAGGGCAGCGGGATGAGAAAAAAAGTGGCATTGACATATTCTGCCCGGAATGGGAAAATGAAAAGAAAGCATCATTGATGGAGGCTTTGGACGAGATGTTCATTGGGATGGATGTCGGAGGAACGACAGCGAGGGTCCGGGTGGTCAATGCGGAGAACGCTGTCTGCTGGGAAGGAGAAGACCGGGGCGGCACCCTTGCCGGGATTGGCAGGGAAGAATTGTCGGAACGGCTTGGATGCATTATCCGCTGTGCACTGACGGCATCCGGCTGCACGGCAGATGACTGCGAACGCCTCTGTATCGGAGCCTCCGGTGTAGACACGGAAGAAACCCGGCTAGTTTATGAAGACATCCTGGTTTCCCTGGGGTTTGCCCGCGAGAAACTGATGGTGATCAATGATGCGGAACTCCTGATCCGGATGTTTGAAACCCCGGCCGTTGTTCTGATTGCCGGGACAGGATCCATTGCACTGGGATGCAGCGGGAAGGATGGAATCATCCGGCGCTGTGGCGGATGGGAGCACCTGCTCAGCGATGAAGGGTCTGCGACCTGGCTGGGCATGGAACTGCTCAGGGCCTATGTGCGGGTGTGTGACGGAAGAGGACAGGATCCGGTGCTGAGACAGCTTCTGGAAGAGGCAGCCCAAGTGCACAACGCGCAGGATGCTGTGGATTTCTGTGCGAGGCATATTCTGGAGAAGGCGGATCTTGCGGCGCTGGCTCCGCTGACGGAGAAAGGTGCAGGACTCGGAAGCGCTTCCTGCCTGTCAATTCTGGAAAAAGGGGCCGATGAACTGACGGATCTGGTGCGCCAGCTGGTGCCGTCCGTATCGGCTGACGGAGATTTCCGGCTGCTGCTGTGGGGATCTGTCCTTCTGAAGAACAGGATAATCCAGCGGATGGTTGCGGAAAGAGTGAAAAAAGTGTGGCCCGCGGCGGATGTCTGTGTTCCGCAGTGTACCGCACTGGACTGCGCTGTGCACCTTGCGCAGGGAAAAAAACAGATGCCCCTCAGGGAAATCTGCTGAGAAGAACAAGAAGAATGCAAAGTGGACGTGTTGTGATCAGGAAGGGTATGATACAATACGCCCGGGGAGGGTAAAGATGGTTGTTGGACAGTTCGTTGATACCTATCCGCCGAGTGTTGATGGCGTTGGACGTGTGACACTGAGCTATTGCCAGACGCTCACATCCATGGGACATGAGGCATATTATATCGCTCCGGAATCACCGAATGCGGAAGAGCTGTACGGGGTTCCGGTCATTCTCTCGGCCAGCATGAAGGTTCCCGGAGAATTGTTCCGGATGGGACTTCCGGGACTGGATCCGGCTTTCAGACGCCGTGTTGCGGAAGTGCCTTTTGATATTGTCCATGCGCAGAGTCCTTTTCTGGCCGGCAGTGAGGCACTGAAGGCTGCGAGAAAACGGGATATCCCGCTGGTGAGCACCTTCCATTCCAAGTATTATGATGACATGCTGGCCAAGACACACTCCAAGGTGCTGGCCCAGTCCGTGGTGCAGCGCCTGATCCGGTTCTACGACAAATGCGATGGTGTTTGGACCGTGAACAATGCAACCGCAGATGTCCTGCATTCCTATGGTTATCATGGGGAAATTCTGATCATGGAAAACGGCACGGATATCGAAGAGCTTTCACCGGAAGGCAAACAGAAAATGGAGGCCAGGCTGAAGCTGAAAAAAGGCGTCCCGACCCTTCTGTTTGTCGGACAGCATAATTACAAGAAGAACCTGCACGGCGTCCTGGGGGCATGTGCCATCCTGAAGAAAAACGGAGTGCCTTTCCAGCTGGTCACGGCTGGTGACGGACCGGACTTTTCAGATATTCAGCAGGAAGCCGTAGACCTCGGGATTAAAGATCAGTGCCAGTTCCTTGGCTTTATCGGCAACCGGGCTGAACTGATGGCACTGTACTACAAGGCAGACCTGCTTGTGTTCCCGTCTTTGTATGACAACGCACCCATGGTGCTCCGGGAAGCAGCGGTTATGAGTACGCCAGGCATTGTCGTGAAGGGTTCGTGCTCGGCAGAAGGCATCCGGGATCAGGACAACGGCTTCATCTGTGAAAATGAAACAGCGGAGGCCATTGCCAAAACGATTGTGCGTGCGCTGCCGATGATTCAGGATGTCGGCAAAAAGGCCAAGGAAACGATTCCTGTCAGCTGGATCTCCATCATGGAGAAGGTGGTCGCCGAATACCAGCGGCTGATCAATGGCCATGTCACCCCGTTGTTTGATTTTGATTGATAAGGATACTGCATGAAGAGAGACGAAGTACACGGAAACCTGGAAGGAATCCGTGATACCATCATTGACCGGCTTGCCGCCCTGTACGATTATCAGGTGGATGAAACGGCCTTCCTGCCACGGGAACTCATGGAATTCCTGGCTGCAGTGACAGGCGTGATCCGGCGGGAGATTGCGGTCTATATCACAAGGGACGGAGAAATTGTGAATGTCTCCGTCGGCACAGACCGGGATGTGGAACTGCAGGACTACCGGCTCCGGCGCAATGCACAGCGCCTGAGCTGTGTGCGATGCGTACACACGCACCCGAATGGAGACGGAACGCTCAGTGACGTTGATCTGAGTGCCCTGCGTTCCTTCCGTTATGACGCCATGGTAGCCGTCGGCTGTCTGAACGGACAGCCCACACTGGTTCAGGCATCCTTCCTGGGAGCGAACGAACAGGTGATTCTTTCGGACCTGGTCCGGTGGAACCGTCTGCCGGAGCAGAAATGGCTCGAACAGATTGAAGAATCCGACCGGATCATCGGTCGGGAACAGAAAGAACTGGACCTCGGACCCGAGAAATGTGTTCTCATGGGGATCGAAAGCATGGAGAGCCTTGAAGAACTCGCAAGGCTTGCAGAGACAGCCGGTGCCGTGGTGGTTGGAAGCTTTCTCCAGAAAAAGGAGAAAGCCGATGGAGCCCTGTTTATCGGACGGGGCCGGGCGGAGGAACTCTCCAGACAGTGTCAGGCGCTGGAAGCCGATATGTGCATCTTTGATGAAGAGCTCAGCGGCATTCAGGTGCGCAACCTGGAGGACCTGCTCCGTGTAAAGGTTGTGGACCGGACAACCCTGATCCTGGATATTTTTGCCCAGAGGGCATCCACAGCCGAAGGAAAACTGCAGGTGGAGCTGGCCCAGCTGGAATATCAGTCTGCGCGCCTGATCGGCGAAGGCCTGGTCCTGTCGCGTCTGGCCGGTGGAATCGGTACACGGGGTCCGGGCGAAAGCAAGCTCGAAATGAACCGCAGGCGTATCCGCAACCGTGTGACGGACCTGAAGAGAAGACTGGAAGAAGTGGAGCGTCAGCGGGACATCCAGAGAAAGAACCGGGAACGCAATGAAATCCCGGTGGCTGCTCTGGTGGGTTATACCAACGCGGGAAAAAGCACGCTTCTCAACCGTATGACCGGATCAGACGTCTATGTCCATGACCAGCTGTTTGCCACACTGGACTCTGTGGCACGACGGGTGGAAGAGCCGGATGCGCCGCCGTTTCTCCTGGTGGATACTGTCGGCTTCATCCGCAAACTTCCGCATACGCTGGTCAATGCCTTCCATGCAACACTGGAGGAGGCTCTCCGGGCGGATGTGCTGGTCCTGGTCAATGACGGTGCGTCGCCGGAACTGCATCAGCAGCATGAAACGGTGGAACAGGTTCTTGCCGAGCTTGGTGCCACAACCCAGCCGAGAGTTGAGGTCATCAATAAATGTGATCTGCTCAACGGCGAGCATCCGCTGCCCGGTGCGGTGGAAGTTTCCGCACTGACCGGGGAAAACCTGGAAGGCCTGAGACAGGCCATCCGGAAGGCGATGGGACAGACACAGGTTACCGTGTCCTTTCATGTTCCCTACAGCGCTTACCATGTCATGGCACCGATCCGGGCATCCGGTCGGCTGCTGGAAGAAACGCATACAGATTCCGGAACCTGCATCCGGCTGTCCATGACGCCGCAGGACCGGGACCGTCTGATCAGCCAGATCGGCGCAGAGTATGTCATGAAGCAGAACGGCTGAACAGGCATCCATGAAGACAGAAACCATTTTTCAGGAGGTGTTTCCCATGAATCTGATCATCCCGAAGGATTATAACCCGGTCCTGAACCTGCGTGATACGGAAATCGCCATCAAACTCGTCAAGGACTTCTTTGAAACGGAGCTCTCCAAGGCCCTGAATCTGACCCGTGTATCCGCTCCGATCATGGTGTCTCCTGAAAGCGGTCTGAACGATAACCTCAACGGTGTGGAGCGTCCGGTTGCCTTTGATGTGCTGGAGACCGGGAAGACCGTGGAAATTGTACACTCCCTGGCCAAGTGGAAACGCATGGCGCTGAAGAACTACGGGTTTTCCGTGGGCGAAGGTCTGTATACCGACATGAACGCCATCCGTCGTGATGAGGAAACCGACAACATCCACTCCATTTTTGTGGACCAGTGGGACTGGGAGAGGATTCTTGGGCCGGATGAGCGGAATGTGGAAACCCTGAAGAGCATTGTGCGGAAGATTTACATGACACTCCGCAAGACGGAAGGCTATGTCTGCGCACATTATCCGTTTATCAAGCCCGAGCTGCCGGATGACATTGCCTTTGTGACAACGCAGGAACTGGAAGACCAGTTTCCGACCCTGAGTCCGAAGGAGAGGGAATACCGCGCAGCGAGACGCTACGGTGCTGTGTTTCTGATGGGCGTGGGCGGAAAGCTCCGGAGCGGAACGATCCACGATGGACGTGCTCCGGACTATGACGACTGGAATCTCAACGGAGATATCCTTCTGTACGATCCGCTTTTGGATATTTCCCTGGAAGTTTCCTCGATGGGTATCCGTGTTGATCCGGAAACCCTCCTGCGCCAGCTCAGGGAGCGCGGATGCGAGGAGCGTGCGGAGCTTCCGTTCCAGAAGGCCCTGCTCAACGGAGAACTGCCCCAGACGATTGGCGGGGGCATCGGCCAGAGCCGCATGTGCGTGTACTTCCTTCGGAAGGCCCACGTCGGAGAAGTCCAGGCATCCATGTGGCCCGATGATGTGGTCGAAGCCTGCCACCGGGCGAATATCCAACTGCTGTAATGAAAAAATGCTGTCCTGTGTTGGAAAACACAGGGCAGCATTTTTTATGGTGGTTATCAGCAGCGGAGGCGGAAATTCCTGCGCTGCCGTTTGCCGGGTTTCTGGTCTTTATCCGTTGGCGCTGCTTCTTTCGTGGATTCCGGAGCAGGCGGATCTTGCGGTTTCGTTTCATGAGGAACCGCGGTTACGCCGTGCCAGCGGTCCGAAAGATAATGGAAGATGACCTGACTGTCATGCCTCATGGTCTTCCGGAAATCACCTTCCCAGAGTGTGGTGAGGACGGCGGCAATCATAGGGGAACCGATCATGCCGAGCAAGCCGCCGAACTTGAGACCGGCAAACATGCTCATCAGGGAGAGAAGCGGGGAAACGCCGATATTGTGGGAGAGCAGACGCGGTTCGGTGAGGCGGCGGACCAGGAGAAGTCCGAAGAACAGGACGAGGGCCAGAATCGCGCCGCGGGGCTGGCCAATCAGCAGACCGATGATGCCCCAGGGAAGATAAATGGTGCCGTTGCCGACAATGGGAAGGAACTCCAGAATGGCAGCAGCCAGCGAGATAAGAATCGCATACTGATAACCGAAGATCGTCCAGTAAATGGAACCAACGATCAGGGAAAGAAGTGCATAGATGGCCTGGCAGCGCAGCCAGCCCATCAGCCCAACCACAGCGGAGTTGGCCAGCTTGCCGCTCTGGGTGTCGGGATTCCCGAGTATGCCGCGATGATAGGTGAGCAGCAGGTGGTCATAATCCCTGGCAATAAAGTAAATGCCAAAGAAGAGAAAGTTCAGGTACAGAAGGGCATAAGGGATGCTGGCTGCCCAGTTGACCGTAGTATTCAGTGCACTACCGGCCCAGACTGTCAGCTGTGTGGAAAGGTACGAAATGACATTGTCAATGATGGACCAGATCGTACTGGTGTCTCCGGAAGCCGGGTCGGCAAAACGCGAGAGAATCGCACTGATGGCAGAGCGCACAGCTGATGATGCCGCACCGATCACATCATTGGAATGGGAGAGCAGATAACTGATCTGGTTGATTCCGAAAGACAGAAACCAGAGGACACAGAGGGAAACAACCAGAATGAGAACGACCAGGGGAATCAGAACCGCCAGATGATGACGGCAGTGCATTTTCTTTTCCAGAAGTCGTGTTGCCGGCTGAATCAGGGCTGCAAACGGTATGGCAAGAATAAACGGGGAAAGATAGAGCCAGACGGCCGGGAGAAGAAAATACAGGAGAGTCAGGACGATGATCACAAGCAGAACGTGTGCAAGCAGGCGCTCTGCAGAAATACGGGCTTCAGACATAATCAGTTCCTCCCAACGATCAGGGATTGAATGCCCTTTCAGATGTTCTGCGGGAAGGCCTGCTGACGGATCCAGTGAACCGGATCAACGTCCACGGTACGGTCTTCCTTCCGGACAATGCAGAACTTGATGGGGATACCTTTCTGTGTATATTTCTTTTCGTGCTCGGTGATGTAGTTCGGTGCGAAACCGGATGCATGCAGGTCATAGGTCAGGAAAACCTGGCTGAAACCACATACATCAAAATAGAGCAGGGAATCGCGGAACAGGTCATCGTCATCGGTCTTGAACCAGATTTCCCCGCCCGGAACCAGAAAGTCCCGGTACTGCATCAGCTGCCGTGGATGGGTCAGACGGCGTTTTTCATGCCGCAGCTTTGGCCAGGGATTGCAGAAGGAAATCCAGATCTTTCGGACGGAATCGTCCGGGCCAAGATAACGCTGAATGTATTCAATATCACATTTGACGACATGCACGTTTTGTACGGGCTGGCCTTCCGCCGCCTGTTCAATGTTTCTGCGTGCGTCCCCCAGGATGTCGGAGGAGATGTCGATGGCCAGATAATTCACGTCCGGGTTCTCGTGCACCATCTGCGCTGTTGAAATCCCTTTTCCGCACCCAAGTTCCACCTCGAGGGGATGATCCATGGGGAAAGCTTCGCGCCAGTGATTTCGGCGGTGTTCCGGAAAATCATCATAGTAGGGACATGCTGCCAGCTCGGGTCTGGCCCATTTCTTGGTTCGCATGTGCATCTGAAGCATTCCTCCATCCTGCGGGAATGCAAAAATCATACGGCTTTTCATATTTCTTGTCAATCGAAGGAAAGGCATAGCGACTGGAAATGTATACCAGCGGTTGAATGACAAACGGGAAAAACTAAAGTATGATGTGGATATTCCGTACGAAAACCAGCCAGGAGGGGATGAAGGATACATGCAGAGCGGACATGGAACGGACTGGGAGCATCTTGGGAAAAACACGAAGAGGCGGCAGCCAAGCCGCAGTTTTTCCGTAACGGAGGAGACCATGCAGAGCCTGCTGTCAGACTGTCTGGAACTGTTTCCGTTTTCCATGGGCTGGCTGATGAAGCGGCGGGAAGAAACCTGCGGGAGTGTGATGCCGGGGGAATGCAGAAATCTGATGCCGGAAGTTTTTGCCCCCTATTCTGTGCGCTCTGCGGAGTATATGCCGGAAATCACATGGCTGTCTTCTGGCGGTACAACCATGAGGAATGAATGCCTGTATCAGATGATGTGCGAGGAAACGCCAAGCGGGCAGATCCTCTTCCGTATCTATGAATATCTGAAGGAGCCCTTGAATGCCCTGAAAATGAAAGGCGGGGCGATTGTGTATGCCCGCTGTCATGCAGACAGTCCTGACTCGGTGCGTTACCGCTACCGGCTTCATGACCGGGAGGCTTCCTACCGTGTACCGGCCTACAGGCTGTCTGCGGAAAGCAAGGAAATGCTGTGCAGGAAAGGACTCATGTTCTTTCTTCCATTCCGTTATCTGCAGACGCAGGGCGAGGAATGGAACCAGCAGAAGGAAATGGAAGAGATTGAGCCCCTGATCCGCAGTTTTCCCGTGACGGAAAGGATACAGCGGAATTACCTGGAGATCTGCAGACACATGCTTACGGAAGCCGCAAATGGATTCCGGGCCGCGTGAAACTGACCTTTACAGCCCTGCATATTCTGTGGCATGACAGAGTATGCAGGGCTGTATGTGTCTGTATACGGCCCATCCCCCTCAGCTTGACACCGGAAAAAGAGATGTTATAATAAGGTAGGTCAAAGAAAGTCAGTAGACCAGGAAACGAGGGATAATCATGCGGCTCAGTGACACCATTGAGAGCTTTATAAAGACGATGCTGACACAGGAGGAACCAGAAGTAGAACTCAAGCGGAATGAGCTTGCGGAATATTTCGGATGTGCACCAAGTCAGATCAACTATGTGCTGGCGACCCGGTTTACGATTGATGACGGATATGTCATTGAATCCAGGCGTGGCGGCGGAGGCTATATCCGCATTGTGCGTGTGATCCAGTCCGGAAGCAAATTCCGGTACCTGATTGCTGAACGGATCGGCGATACCATCGGAGAAGTGGAAGCGGGCAAACTGATCGGGCAGCTGGAGTCAGAAAACCTGATTACAGCATGCGAAGCGGACATTATGCGGTCGGCTGTCTCGAGCCAGGCGCTTTCTGTTCCGATGCCGGATTCCATCAAGGATGCCGTGCGTGCCAAAGTACTCAAAGCCATGCTGACTTCGATTGCCAGAAAGAACAGAGAAGCACAGGCTTCTGCGAAGAAGCCGCCGTGTGCACCCGGTCAGACGGGAATGGTCTGACGCGGGACGATGACAGGAAGGAATTACTATGATTTGTGAGGAATGCAATGAACGTGAAGCGACCTGCCTTGTCAGTGTCATGGTAGGGGAGAAGCAGATCAAGAAACATCTTTGCAGCGAATGCTTCACGAAAATGCATGGAGTGCTAGGACAGACGCTGCCAGGCGCGATCGGAATCGGCGTATCCGGCAGAACGGTCACGAATCTTCTTTCATCCATTCTTTCCGCCATTACCGGCGTGGGAGAAGAAAACAAAAAGGAAGAAGGTCCGGATAAAATCTGTCCGAGATGTTCCATGAGCCTGCACGCGTTTCAGAAAAGCGGCCATCTCGGCTGCCCGGAATGCTACCAGGCGTTCCGTGAAGAACTTCAGCCCATGCTGCTTCAGATCCATGGACGTGTGCAGCATGCCGGGAGACAGCCACTGATCAGTGAAGAAGAACAGAAAGCCCGCTCCATGCGGGAAGAACTGACCCGCCAGATGGAAGAAGCAATCCGTATCGAGGATTTTGAAACGGCGGCACGAATCCGTGATCAGCTGAAGGCGATGGCAGAGGAGGCGGCGGAATGCAGAACCTGACTGTGATTTCCTCCCGCGTACGCCTTGCGCGCAATTATACGGACTTGCCGTTTAATCTTTCATCCTCTCCGGAGAGTGCCCAGGCACTGATCGCAAGAACGGTATCCGCCATCGAGGCGGCAGGACTTCGCAATCAGTTTCATCTGGTTCAGCTCAGTGAGCTGACGGAAAACCAGCAGAAAATGCTGGAGGAAGAACACTATGTGAGTGAGGATCTGCTGAAATCACCGGAAACGGCGGCTGCCCTGCTGGATGAGAGTCAGCATCTGTCCATTATGATGAATGAAGAAGATCATCTCCGCATCCAGGCCATGTGTTCCGGGGAAGACCTGCAGAAAGCCGCGGACCGGGTATTCCGGATCGATGATGCACTGTCCCGGGAAGTTACCTTTGCCTTTGACAAGGACCTCGGATACCTGACGGCCTGTCCCACAAATACGGGTACCGGGATGCGTGCCTCCCTGCAGATGCATCTGCCGATGCTGACACAGTTCAAGCAGATGGGGGCCGTAAGCCAGATTGTGGCCAAGGTGGGCCTGAATATCCGGGGTGTATATGGAGAAGGCTCGGAAGCCCTTGGCAATATCTACCAGATCAGCAACCAGGCAACTCTCGGAAGAACAGAGGAAGAAATACTCAAGACCGTCCTAGCGGTTGGAAACCAGCTTGCGGAAAAAGAAGAAACCCTCAGGGAGCGTGCGCTTCAGGAAAACAGAATTGCCATGGAGGACCGGGTCTTCCGTGCCCAGGGGCTGCTCATGAACGCCAGAAGAATGGACCTGAAGGAGTTCTATGGCCTGTGGTCTTCCCTGCGGACCGGCATGCTGATGGACATGGTTCCAAGGAAGATTGAGGTCATGGATCTGCTTCTGGAAGAAGTCCAGGATGCGCATCTGATGGCCTATCTGGAGAAGCATCTGAATGAAGCAGACCTGAATGCGGCGAGAAGCATACGGATCCGCGAACTTCTCCGCGCAGAGGAATAATCGCCGGCCGTGAAGGAGGTATTATGGCAATTTTCGGACGTTTTACCGAAAGAACACAGCGTGTGCTGAATGCAGCGGGACGCGAAGCAGCAGAAGGCGGCACAAAATATATTGGTCCGGAGCACCTGCTCCTGGGCCTTCTTGCTGAAGATGACCGGCTGCCCCCGGAAATCGAAGAGAAAATCACCTATGATGACGTCAAGGAAATGCTTTCGGATATGCATCCGGATCCTGAAGGAATCCAGGAACGCCCGATGCGCATGGAAATGGCGCCGCGAACCAAGAAGATCATCGAGACCGCAGTGATTGATTCCAACCGCGTGGGCCAGGGGTTCGTGACACCGGAACATCTCTGGCTGGGCATCCTGAAGACGGATGACGGCATGGCGGCCAATTTTCTGCACAGGAAGAATGTGCAGTTCGCAAAAGCCATGGAGGAAACGCTGCAGATGCTCCGGGAAAACCTGGACGAAAACGGCAATGCGCCGTCTGCCGAACCTGGCAGAAGTGAAGAAAGCGAGACCGGACCGCAGAAATCCACACCTTCCCTGGCCCGTTACAGCAGGAATCTGACCGAGCTTGCCCAGAAAGGTGAACTGGATCCGGTGATCGGACGGGATAATGAGATCCAGCGTATCATGCAGATCCTGATCCGGCGAACCAAGAACAATCCGGTCCTGATCGGAGAACCGGGTGTTGGCAAGAGCGCGGTTGTAGAAGGGCTTGCCCAGCGGATTGTCCAGGGGAATGTCCCGGAAATGCTCATCGGAAAAAAGCTTTTATCCCTGGATCTGGCGAGCATGGTTGCCGGAAGCAAATACAGGGGTGAGTTTGAAGAGCGCATCAAAAAATGCCTGGAGGAAATCCGGCGTTCCAAGGATATCATCCTTTTTATCGATGAAATGCATACCATTGTCGGTGCCGGCGCAGCCGAAGGCAGTCTGGATGCTGCCAATATTCTGAAGCCGGCTCTCGCAAGGGGAGAAATCCAGTGTATTGGTGCTACCACACTGGATGAATACCGCAAACATATTGAAAAGGATGCTGCGCTTGAACGCAGGTTCCAGTCCGTGATGGTGGGTGAACCAACCCAGGAGGAAGCCGTTGATATTCTGAAAGGGCTTCGGGATCGGTATGAAGCACATCACAAGCTGCATATTACCGATCAGGCACTGGAAGCGGCTGTTCATCTTTCGGAACGGTATATTTCGGACCGCTGCCTCCCGGATAAGGCGATTGACCTCATGGACGAAGCCTGCAGCCGGGTGCGCATTGAATCCTACACGGCTCCTCCGGATGTCAAGGAACAGGAACAGAGGCTTTCGGACCTGATCATTGAAAAGAAGGATGCCATTGCACATCAGGATTTTGAAAAAGCAGCGAACCTGAGAGACCAGGAACGTCAGCTGCGTGCGGAAATTGAGAAGAAACGCAATGAATGGAATCAGGAGCAGGCCAAAGCCAGAGATGTGGTCAATGAGGAAGATATTGCGCTGATCGTGGCGAGTTGGACAGGTATTCCTGCCCAGCGCATGACAGAGACCGAAGCGGAAAAGCTGATGCACCTGGAGGATACGCTCCATGAGCGTCTGATTGGGCAGGAGGAAGCTGTCAGTGCAGTGGCGCGTGCCATCCGGAGGGCGAGAGCAGGCCTTAAGGATCCGAAACGTCCCATTGGCTCCTTCCTCTTCCTTGGCCCGACCGGTGTCGGAAAAACCGAGCTCTGCCGAGCTCTCGGTGAAGCCATGTTCGGCGATGAAAATGCCGTGATCCGCATTGACATGAGCGAGTATATGGAAAAGTTTACGACCTCACGTCTTGTGGGTGCGGCTCCGGGCTATGTCGGATATGAAGAAGGCGGCCAGCTGACAGAGGCCGTCCGCCGCAAGCCATATGCTGTGGTGCTGCTGGATGAAATTGAAAAAGCACACCCGGATGTCTTCAACATCCTGCTCCAGATTCTGGAAGACGGACGCCTGACGGATAATACCGGCCGCACCATTTCCTTCAAGAACACCATTATTGTCATGACAAGCAATGCGGGAGCCCACCAGATCAGCGAGAGCCGGTCCCTGGGATTCGGCAGCAAGCCGATGGCCGACCTCCGGAATTATGAGATGATGAAGGATGCGGTCATGAAGGAAGTCAAGGAAGTTTTCCGCCCTGAATTCATCAACAGACTGGATGAACTGATCGTGTTCCATTCTCTCTCGGAAGAGAATATCCGGGACATTGCCAAACTGATGCTCCGCCAGGTGGCGGGACTGCTGCAAGAGAGAAATGTCAGCCTGAGCTGGGACGACGATGTGGTCAGTTATCTGGCGAAAACAGGGTATGATCCCAAGTTTGGGGCACGCCCGCTGCGCAGGCTTATTCAAAGAACGGTTGAAGATACCATCAGCGAAGAAATGCTCGCAGGGAATATTCAGCTTGGGGAAAACCTGAGGCTTTATCTGGATGACCAGAGTCAGGTCAGGGTTGCCAAACAGCTGACAGAAATACCTGAAGAGCAGGAAGCAAACTGAAAAGAAGGGACAGCAGACTCTGTTGTCCCCTTTTTCATGGGAGAAGGAGCGTTGGGCAGGATTCCAAGCGATGTCGGTCAAATGCGTCTGAAGAATATCCTCCGGTTCTGATGATTCCGGCCATTCCGGGATTATCCGGAGAAAAAAGAAAAACCTGGTCATCTGACAGCCATGTATTCCACTGTACGGAAATACGCGGCAGGAAGATGACCAGTTTTTTGTGTTAACCAATGCAATGGACTGGACAGACACTTTCCTCACTGAAGAGGCCGGACACTGTTGCGGAATACCATTTCACCGTAGAGCTGAATGCGACGGGGAGAATGGGTGTTCCCTTCCAGAATCAGATTGACAGCTGTCTCGGCGATGGCGCGCTTGGGAGTGTTGTAAGTGGTCAGATTCAGACCAAGAATATCAGGGGACTGAATATTGTCAAAGCCGACAACAGAGAAATCATCAGGGCAGTGAAGTCCGCGCCGGGACAGGGTGTGGATGATCTGCTGCGCTGTGACGTCGTGACCGCAGACAAAAGCAGTCGGCATGCTTTCCAGCTCATCAAGGGCCTTGAAGATGAGATTGTATTCGTCCCACTGCATATTGCTGCTGTGAAGCAGCAGATTATCCAGAGGTTTCAGATTGTGCTGAAGCATGGCGCGCTTGTAGCCGATCCAACGGTCTTCGAGACTGGATGTACGGAAAGGCATTCCGAAAAACTGGATCCGGGTGTGGCCCTGTTCGATAAGGTGGCTGGTCAGCAGGTAGGAACCGGAGGTGTTGGCAGTGATAACCGAACTGGCAGTGAGGTCATCGTAATACTGATCGGCCATGACGTAGGGCAGGCCGAGGGACTGAATCATGTGGCAGTATTCCCGGGAAAGGTTTCCGACTGTGATGATGCCGGAACAGGGTATCGATGCAAGAAGGGGAGGAACACGTACTGCACTTTCGTCAGCGGGCTGCACGCTGCTGATAATCAGCTGATGGCTGAGAGAGGCAGCATAAGCCTCCATCTGAAAACAGACCTGATGATAAAAGCTGCTGTTGTACATAGCATCCTCGGCTCCTGAAAACCGATAGGGGATCAGTGCCAGAATACAACCGTGAGGCTGGCTGGATCCGGTGTAGTTCATCTCTTTTGCTTTCTGGACAATGCGTTCACGCAGTTCATCGCTGACACCTTCCTTGCCGCGAAGGGCAAGTGATACTGCGTTGCTGCTGATCCCGAGTTCTTTTGCAATATCGGCCAGCGTGACGGATTTGCTTCTCATGTGATTTCCTCCTGTTTCACTGAACGTCAGTATTATCTCAGAAAAAAGATGTTCGGTCAAGTAAAGCAAAAGTAAAAATCAAGAATATATCAAGTAAAGCGTGTAGGATTACTTTACGAAAACAACAATAAATCAAGTTAAAAATTCTTAAATAAAGTCTATAATGATATCAAAATAAGAAGAATTAAGACCAGATCATCCTGCTGTTGAGAATTTTTTATCAGTAAAAAAGATATAGGGCAGGTCTTGACAGAATAGATAACTTGAAATAAAATATGCAAAAAAGTTAAGAAACATTAAAAATCACGATTTCGATCGAAGGTGAATAAAGTGGAAATCAAGTT
>ONVN01000463.1 GCA_900321295.1 uncultured Eubacteriales bacterium | reverse complement strand
GGTTGTCGGCGCTTGGGTCGTTCAGCCTTCCGTCGATGTATACGGCGGTCTCAAGGCCTTTTATGTCAAAGGAATCGATGGGCTTTCCCCCATCGCGGTATGCCTTGGTCAGCAGCAGATCCCACACCGTATTCATCGCGTTCATCTCAAACTCGATGTACCTCTGGGTGTCCGAATCCGGGTCGATGAACACTTCAAAATCGTTGTCGCGGAAGATGACGTCGTCCCTCCCGGTGACGTGGGCCCATATTTCGTTTCCCGTGATCTCCGCAGCCAGATAAAGCGCGTCGTCGTCCCATGCGACCTTGGCTCTTGTGGGAAAGCGCGGCGGTTTTCCTGTCTCCGGTCCCTCGATGTCCACGAAAAGATCGGTAAAGGGAATATCGGCCCAGAAGGGCTTGTCAAGGCGTCCGTCGAGCACAAGCGGCATAGAAGCCCTGCGGCAAAAATAGACCGGTGGGTGGAAAGGATACTGTTTCATGGGACCTCCTTGATATGATTCCATCATTTCAACGCTTCATGACGGCCGGTACGGGGCGGGAAACTGCAACGGATCCGCTTCCTGGGCCTCATTATGACGCAGCTGCCGGGATGCCAAAGGATGGCTGTCCGGGAAGCATCTGCTTTTTCCGGCCTGCTCTCCGGATTGATGAAACGCTGCCAACAGAATGCATTATATATCATCCGGATGGAGATTGCACACGTTTCCTGTTCCTGTCTGCGAGACGGGGGCACGCTGGAAGGACCGCCTTTCGGATGTCCGGTTTCCGGGATACAGCGGACGTCTGCCGCAAAATCAGGCAGACACTTTTTTCTGGGCCGGCAGCAGGAAGGGAAAGGAGACAACAAAGCGTCCGGAGCGAGAGAATCGGAAAGAAAACATATTAACTTAACAGTTAAGTTAAGATCGTCATCAGAAAAAGATAAAAGATCGATGTACGATTGGGAAAAGGAGGATACTCCGTGATTGGAAAAGCGAATTTGTCATTCATGGGAAATAAATGCGGAAGAAAAAATGGGTCATGCCGAAAAAAAGTGAAAAAAACCTCTTGACAAAGATTAATTGTTAGCTTTATACTTAGCTTAACAAATGGGCAACAAACCCGGATAACAAAATAGGAGGCTGTCTGTATGAAGAAAATTCTTTCGCTCGTTCTTGCACTGTGCATGCTCCTCGGCGTCGCTTCTTTCGCTTCCGCGGAAGAGGAACTGCCCTCCTTTGACAAGATCGTCATTGGGGAGAACACCGACTTGACAGCAAAGATTCATTTTGCCTATCACCGCACGGACCTTGGCGGTGAGGATGGAAAACTGGCAGGCTATGTCAAGCAGTTCAAGGAAATCTATCCGAACATTGACATTGAATATGAACTGATCACCGACTATGCAGAAAATGCTCTGCTGCGTGTGGGCAATACAGACTGGACCATCATGGGTATTCCCGCTGTTGACCAGGATGAACTTGCCAATTACTTCATCCCGCTCGGAGATCTGGAAACTATGTCCGGCCTTTACAATTTCGTAAGCGCCAAGGCCTATAACGGCGTGTGCTACGGCATTCCGTCCACTGGCGGCGCAAACGGCCTGGTTTACAACAAGCGGATCTTCGCAGAAGCCGGCATTACCGAACTGCCTAAGACGCCCGATGAATTCATCGCCGCCCTGAAGGCTGTCAAGGAAAAGACCGACGCAATCCCGCTGTACACCAACTATGCAGCAGGCTGGACCATGGGTGCCTGGGATGATTATATCAGCGGCTGTGCTACCGGTAGCGCCACGTTCATGAATCAGGATATCCTGCACATGAAGGACCCCTTCTCCAACCGCGGCGACGGCACGGGTCCCTATGCTGTGTACAAGATTCTGTATGATGCCGTCAAGGAAGGCCTCATTGAAGACGACTACACCACCACTGACTGGGAAGGCTGCAAGCCGATGATGAACAACGGCCAGATCGCCACCCTCGTGCTTGGTTCGTGGGCCTACACCCAGATGCGTGATGCCATCGGCGGCAACCATCCGGAAGATGTCGGCTACATGGCATTCCCGATCACGGTCAATGGCAAGCAGTATGCTCCTGCCGGCGGCGACTATAACTTCGGTATCAATGTCAAAGCTTCCCACGAAGAAAAACTGGCTTCCCTGTACTACCTGAAGTGGCTGACCCACGAGAGCGGCTTTGCTTACAGCGAAGGCGGCGTGCCGATCAACAAGGGCGGCGAAATGCCGGACCTGTATGCAGCTTTCGACGGCATCGAAATGCTCGAGCAGGCTCCCGCCGTGGCCGGCGAGGAAACCCTCCTGAATGAACTGAACTCCGAATCCGAGCTGAATATCAACAATGGCGGCAACATCAAGGTCCAGTCCATCGTTGAACATGCATTCAACGGCGATATGGAATTTGACGACATCATGGCCAGCTGGAACGAAGCCTGGAGCGAGGCACAGGAAAGCCTTGGCGTTGAGGTCAACAAGTAAAAAACAAGCGGGAAGACTGTGAGTCAGGCATGAGCCTCCCACTTCCCCTGAAGGGGCCTGGGTTTCCCAGGCCCCTTTTCCGACCGTACCGTGATTCACAGAAGGAGGACATCCGTATGAGCGTAACCAAGGCTGTGCAGCCTGATCTGCGGAAAAAGAGGATAAACTGGCAGAAAGTGGCTGTCATCCTGCTGTTTGCGATTGTTCCGATGTTTTTGCTGATCCTGTTCACCTATATCCCGTTTGTCAAGATGATTCAGTTCAGCTTCTACAACATGAGCTACACAAAGAACAAAGGCTTTGTGGGCATGGACAATTACCTGAAGGTATTTACGAAGTCAGAATATGTGGGTGCCATGCTGCTGAGCCTGTATTATATGGCCGGCGCGGTGGTCCAGCTGAGCCTGGCACTGCTGTTTGCATCCATCCTCAGTCTTGAAAGAATACGCGGGGCCGGCATTTACAAAGCTGTCCTGTTTTTCCCGTTCCTGGTCAACGGCATCGCCATCGGCTATATTTTCAAATACTTCTATACCCGCGGGTTTGTTCTGGACAGTGTGCTCCAGGCGATCGGCATTCCTCTGGAAAAGCTTCCATACTGGCTTCGTGACCAGAGCATCAACAACTGGAGTCTTGTGTTCACGTCCGTATGGAAATACTGTGGACAGAACATGGTTCTGTTTATCGGTGCGATTGCTTCGATCGATCCGACGCTCTATGAAGCTGCAACCATCGACGGCGCAAACCGCTGGCAGCAGTTCAAGGCCATTATCCTTCCCGGCATCAAAACCGTGTTCATGCTCAACCTGATCCTCTCGATCACAGGTTCGCTGTCAGCCTTTGAACCGGCCTACGTTGTCGGCAGCATGGGTGCAAACGGAACCGCCACCTTCTTCATCAAGATCCATCAGATGGCGCATGTGAGCGGAAAAGTCGGCATGGCATGTGCCATGGCCATGGTGCTGATGATCCTGATTCTGATCTTTACCGTGCTGCAGCGGCTGTTCTTCCGCTATGTCATGAAGGATTCGGAGAACACGTTCAACGGGAAAGCAAACAAAGCGAAAGCACTGTGGTGAGAGAGGAGGAGAAGATATGTCCAACGTGACAACTGCAGTCAATGCGACAAACACCAGCGCCAGGATGAAGAGAGGCGCTGTAAAAACACTGGAATATCTGGCACTTCTGCTTGCGTGCTTCATTGCGCTGCTGCCGATCATATCCTCTTTCATGACATCCTTCAAAACAGGCGAGGAATATGGTTCCACCAACGCCATGACACCGCCCGCCAACTGGCTGAACTTTGACAACTACGTTCAGGTCTGGACGGAAGGCAACATGCTGGAGGCATTCCTGACCTCCGCCTCCGTGGTCATTGTCGTGGTGACGGTTTCGGTCCTGATGGGGTCCATGCTGGCCTATGTGCTGAACCGTTTCCGTTTTCCGGGCAACGGCCTGATCCGCAATCTGTTCATGATTGCCACGCTGATCCCCGGCATCGCCATGCAGGTGACGACCTATCAGATCATGCGCGACCTGGGATTTCTGAATTCCATTGTCGGTTACATGATTCTTATGAGCGGTACCGATGTCATCTCGATTTACATTTTCCTGCAGTATTTTGAAAATCTGGACGGAGCCCTGGATGAATCCGCCGTGCTGGAAGGCTGCACATATTTCGGCGTGTTCTTCAAGATTCTGCTGCCCCTGACAAAGCCGGCCATCATCACCGTGGCGGTTCTCAAGGGCGTGGGTGTCTACAATGAATATTACAACGCCAACCTGTATCTGCAGTCAAACACATGGAAAACAATTTCCACCGCACTTTACTCCTTTTCAGGACCCTTCAAGAGCTCGTATAATATTATCTGTGCCGGCGTGCTGCTGACACTGATTCCCTCCCTGGTCGTATTCCTGATTTTCCAGAAGCATGTCTATGCAGGTCTGGCGAGCGGGTCGGTCAAAGGATAAAAGGAGATGCAGAGGATATGCTGCAGAATGAATGCCGCGAGCATTTGACAGAGAAAATCCTTCCTTTCTGGGAAAGACTGAAAGATGATGTGCACGGTGGATTTTACGGATATGTGGACAAGGAACTGACCCTTTATCCGGAGGCAGACAAGGGCTGTATCCTGAACAGCCGGATTCTGTGGACCTTTTCCACCGCTGCACGTCTTCTGAAGAGCGATGAGTACAGGGCTTACGCCGACTGGGCGTACCGGGCAGTGGATATGTTTGAGGACCGGGAACACGGCGGGGTGTACTGGAGCGTTACATATGACGGACAGCCCGCAGATACCACCAAGCATACCTACTGCCAGGCATTCTGCATTTACGGACTGGCTGCCTATTACCGCCTGACGGGGAAACAGGAAGCGTTGGACAGGGCGATCGCCCTGTACCGGCTGATTGAGGAGAAATGCCGGGATGACGGGGGATACGGTGAAGCCTGCAAAGCGGACTTTTCACCGGAAAGCAATGAGAAACTGAGCGAGAACGGCGTCATGGCAGGACGCACCATGAATACCCTGCTGCATGTGCTGGAGGGATATACCGAGCTGTACAGGGCCTGGCCGGATGCAGCGCTCAGAAAAAAAGGGGAACAGTGCCTTGCCTGCTTCCTCGGAACAATATATAATAAATCCCAACACAGGCTGGACGTGTTTTTCGACAGGGATTTTCATTCTCTGCTGAATATGCAGTCCTACGGTCACGATATTGAAGCCAGCTGGCTTCTGTGGGATTCCGTTACGGCGCTTCTGCCGGAGACGGAATGGCAGCCCTATCGGGAGATGTGCCTTGATCTGGCCCGGAGCGTAAGGCAGAGGGCCTTCACGGACCATGGTCTGAAAAATGAATGGGTGGACGGAGAAACCAGCGAGCTTCGCATCTGGTGGGTGCAGGCAGAAACCATGCTGGGCTTTGCCAATGCCGCTTCCCTGACCGGGGAGAAGGCATGGCTGGAAGATCTCCGCACGCAATGGAAGGCCATCCAGGGCATGATTGTGGACAAGCGCCCCGAAGGCGAATGGTACTGGTCGGTCTATGAAAACGGTGAACTGACCGAACGGCCGATGGTGGAGGAATGGAAATGCCCCTATCATAACGGCAGAATGTGCCTGCGCCTGATGGAAACCGGACTGCATGTATAAAAAGCCTTCTCAGCAAAAGCTCCGAAGGCTTGGAAAGCAGGGATGCCTTTATGAAGAAAGTGACCATGAGGGATATTGGCGTGGCGGCCGGTGTCAGCACCGTGACAGTCTCCAAAGCCCTCGGAGGCAAGCCCGGAATGAGCGAGGAAATGCGCCGTCGCATTATGAACATTGCGAAGGAAATGGGCTATCAGCATCCGGACGCGAATACACTGAAACTGAAAAGCAATCTGGACATCGGCATCCTGATTCCGGAGGCCTATTTCCAGACGAATTCCTTTTATTCTGTTCTCTATAAAAAACTGATTACCCGCCTTGGCGCAGAAGGTCATTTTGGGCTTCTTGAGCTTTTGACGGAAAAGGATGAGGCTGCCCTGCGGCCGCCGCACCTGATTGATACCCGGCATGTGGACGGCCTGATCCTGCTCGGACAGCCCAGTAAGGAATATTTCCGCACGATTTCGGGAGAAGGCGTTCCGATTGTTTTTCTGGATTTCTATGACGAACATGGGAGTGCGGACGCGGTGGTGGGTGACAACACCTATGGCTGCTACCGGCTCACCAGTCACCTGATCAAGAATGGCCACCGAAAAATCGGGTTTGTCGGAAACGCACGGGCCACCAGCAGCATTATGGACCGATATCTCGGCTATTACCGGGCAATGCTTGTGAACGACCTGCCCATCCGGAGCGACTGGCTCCTGAGCGACCGCGACAGCCGGAACAACCTGATTCCGCTGGAACTTCCCGAGGAACTGCCCACCGCCTTTGTCTGCAACTGCGACCTGGTGGCCAGCCGGCTGATTGAAAAGCTGAGGGAGCGTGGTGTGCGGGTGCCTGAGGATGTTTCGGTGACCGGGTTTGATGATTTCACAGACGCAGCGCCGACGGATGTGCCGCTGAGCACATTCCGTGTGGACACGGACGGCATGATTGAACTGGCACTCAAGGCCAT
>ONVN01000204.1 GCA_900321295.1 uncultured Eubacteriales bacterium | reverse complement strand
CGTGCACCTTGCTGCGCTGACGCTTCTTGGGCTGGTAAGTACGGAACATGGTCAACACTCCTCACGATTTCATCAAACGGGTTATCCATTAGGTTGCTAAAAACAGCCTTCACAGTATACATAAACGTCAAAAGCTTGTCAAGCATGGATTTTCATCCTTTCGATTGAAGACAGCGTGTTCCTGCATCCTTCCCATAAGGGTAAACGAAAAATGTTGTCTTTCAAAGTTGTTTTCTTCCCAACAATAAGAATGACAGCAGATGAACCATGGCGAGGAGACCGGGAAATCTTTCTGGTGAAGAACCGCTTTCCTGCTGAAAAAAACAGCGCCTGGCATGTGCCAGACGCTGCGTTTTCCGAAAGAGATTATTCAGCAGATTGAGAGAGGGTTGCAAGGTCTATCTCGGTGATCTGCGTAACTGTTGCCTGATTCTGAAGATCTTCATAAATATACATCAGAACGTAGGAAGGGGTAGCGTTGGGATAGATAACCGTTGCTTTACAGAGAAAACAATGATTAGTCCCGGCCACAACCTGACTTCCCAGGTAAGCAACAGGAACATAATGGACACCGATCAGTTTTTCCGTTGCTTTTTCAAAAATCGTGTTCTGCTCTTCTGTGATTTCTGTGGTTTCAGCAATGCTCCAGCCTCCTGTCAGAACTTCAGCAGATGCACAGGCAATGCCGATCAGCATCATGAGAGCAAGGGCAACAGCTATGATTTTCTTCATCATGATAAATACCTCCGATAAGTGATTGTTCGACATAGGCTGTATGTCGACATTAGTTTATACGAAGGAACCGATACGATGGCAATGGCTGTCAGATAATAGAGGGAACAGATGACGCAGCGGGAGAGACAATCACATTCTGGAAAAGATGTTTGCAAGAATTGCACCGGATATATTGTGCCATACCGAGAAAATGGCACCCGGTACTGTTGCCATTGCGAGGGAGGGAAAAGCCGTACCGGCAATTGCCGTTGCAAGACCGGAATTCTGCATTCCGATTTCGACAGAAAGGGCTTTGGTTTTTGGAAGATCCAGCCTGAGAAGTTTTCCAAGGCCAAAACCAAAGGCATAGCCAAGAAGATTATGCAGAATGACAATGACGAACACGACAATGCCAGTTGAAAGAATTCTTTCGGCGTTGTGTGAAACGACGGCAGCAACAATCAGGCAGATGGCGATGACGGAGACAAGAGGAAGTACACTGGAAATATTCCGGGTGAATTTTCCCGCAAACTGATTGATGATAAGGCCGAGAACGATGGGGATAATGACCACCTGAACAATGGAGAGGAACATGCTCATGACATTGACCTCAACACTTGTATGCAGAAAGAGATAAGTAAGGGCAGGGGTCAATACAGGAGCGAGCAGTGTATTGACGCTGGTCATTCCAACCGAAAGAGGAACATCTCCCCGTGACAGGTAGGTGATCACATTGCTTGAGGTTCCTCCAGGACAGGTACCTACAAGAATAACGCCTGCAAGAAGTGCATTGTCCAGTTGAAAAATCTTCCCCAGTCCGTAAGCGAGGAGGGGCATAATGGCAAACTGGGCAATACATCCAACCAGGATGTCAGCCGGTCTGGAAAAAACAAGCTTGAAATCCGATAGCTGCATGGTCAGTCCCATGCCGAACATCACAACCATCAGCAGATAATTGATCCAGCTGGTCTGTATCCATAGAACAGAAGAGGGAACAAAAAGCGATAAGGCGGCAATGGCCAGCACAATGAGTGCCATGTGATTTCCAAAAAAAGTGCTTACTTTTTGAATGAATCTCATACTGAAAGCCTCCTGCAGCGAAACCCGCTGTGGTAATCATCAGACGTTTTGTGAACAGTGATTCGGGCAAAACAAGGAAAACGCAAAAACGAGCGTGAAAAGCAGGACAGAAACCCGAAAGGAACCTGTCTTCTGAGATGAAACCGGAGAAGAAAAAGCTTGTATTTCCAGATTATCTGTGATAGCCTTCTCATGGATTCAACCATGTGCCGCCAGAAAAAGGCCTCTGGAAACACGATGAATCGTTTCCCGGAAAAGGAAAGAGGACAGGGAGTGGACTAAGCCTCTGAGGCATTGTATATTCTCCTCAAAAGAAGAACGCTGACTTCATCATAAAGTCAGCGTTCCTGGATGCGGAGCGGGTGGGATTCGAACCCACGGAGGGGTTGGCCCTCAACTGATTTCGAGTCAGTCCCGTTATGACCACTTCGATACCGCTCCATGCTTTTCCTGTCGCTGTCAATATTCTGTACAGAATGATAACAGCAGTAGATGGTATGTTTGATCATGTGCTGAAATGCGTCAGAAGCAGAAACATGCTCCAGAGACAAGTCAATCAGTCAGCCTGTGAAACAAACCGCCGCTATTTTAGCATATGGCATAAATTTTTGCAAATGCTCTTTTGAAATTGCAGAAAGGAAGAACACATGTCATTTACACATCTGCATCTGCATACGGAGTACAGCCTTCTGGATGGTGCCTGCAGGATTTCAGAACTGGTTCAGCGTTTGAAGGAACTGAACATGGACAGCTGTGCCATCACTGACCATGGTGTTATGTATGGGTGTATCGATTTTTATCAGGCTATGCTCGACAATGGAATCAAGCCTATTCTGGGCTGTGAAATGTATGTTGCGAAAGATCATCTGGATAAAACGCCGGCAGGCAGGGATATCAGCCATCTGATTTTGCTGTGTGAAAACAATGAAGGTTATAAAAACCTGATGTACCTGAATTCAGAAGCATTCGTCAATGGGTATTATTATAAGCCTCGAATTGACTATGCCATG
>ONVN01000195.1 GCA_900321295.1 uncultured Eubacteriales bacterium | reverse complement strand
GTCGGTTATCTTATTCGTAAGATCAGTCATTCTCACGAAATCTTTGGTTGCATATACACCTGTATTGCTTTTTTCATGTGGATCATTGGTTTGCAAATAGACAAACCAAGTGTTTCCGAATTCCCGATATGTAGTTAAATCAGCTAAACCATTTGCGGAATAATAGACGGTGTCAAAGGCCCCCTTGTCCCTGTTCAAGCGAAAAACGCCGTCCTCAACACCCAAATACAGGGAATCGCTTTCCGGCGCATAAAAAAGCTCCGTCAACTCATATATCGGACCACCGGGATTATACTTATTCTTTGTATAGTTTCCCAGTAATTGAAAACTCTCCCCGTTATCCTTACTCTCGTAGACTGAGCACTCAGATGCATAACTCGCTGCCACGAAAATGTTGTCAGAATTATTAGGATTTACAATAACACTGCTGATCGGAAGATAAGGATAGATCTGTGATTGAGTAATGAACTGTATATCAAACGCCTCTCCATTAACATGCACTTCCAAAACGTCATCCTCATTGGGGAATATCATTTGGAATGACGCACCATTATCTGTACTTCTGTAAAGGCCTGCACCTCCTGCATAAATGACTCCTTCACGACCAGGATCAAAACAGGAAGTGTAAACTACAATTTCAAAAAACTTTCTTTCCCAGCTTTCTCCGGCATTATGACTGATATACATTCCACCCATATCTGCTGATACGATAAACAGATTCGGATCGTAAGGACTAATCATGGGATTAAACAGCATCCCTCCTCCTCCCATGCTCAATATATCCTCAGACAATCCGCTGCCGGCTTCCGTAAGGCCTGATGTCACATCAGTCATCGTGATCTGATTGGGAGTAATGTAAGCAGTGTTGTTTGCTGTTGCTTGCATTTTCCCATCATGAGCAGATTTTGCACCGCAGTTTACGATTGATGCAGAAATCAAAAAAAAGGAGAGCACCAGAACAACTTGTACCTTATTTTTAAATATGCATAGGTCAATCTGTTTCTCGGTCATATTTTCTTCATTATAATGTCGACCAGCTCTCCGACATTTTTCAAATTATTGATCTCGCCCATATTGAACTTGATGCCGAAAGCATATTCGACTTCGACCATCAGGTTTATATGTTCCAGAGAATCCCAATCTTCAATGTCATCCGCTGTAGTCTGAGCATTTAAGGTAATAGTCTCATCATCAAAGACTTCCCTAAAGACTTCATTCAATTGTCTGTAGACCTGTTCTCTATCCATCTTACATCGTCCTTTCCTAACAGTCTC
This sequence comes from uncultured Eubacteriales bacterium, assembly GCA_900321295.1. Classification (GTDB taxonomy): domain Bacteria; phylum Bacillota; class Clostridia; order Christensenellales; family Aristaeellaceae; genus UBA2943. The sequence goes on along the minus strand of ONVN01000195.1, from coordinate 2,323 downwards.
TGTTCAATAATGAACAGAAATATAATGGTTTTTTTCAGAATAATCCTTTACAAGGTCCATTTCCCATACGGAATTGCCATTCTCGTCCTTCGCAATTAACATGAATCCCATTCTTTCATAGAAGTTTTCGACCATATGGTTCTTGGCCGTCGGATAATAATATCCCTTGATCATCCTGATGCCCTTCTCTTTACATTTTACTACAAGTGCATCCATCATTGCATACTCCATATCACGTTTTAAGACTCTGCATGACATTAACCAGAGGTCGATATGGCAAATTTCAGCCACCTGATGTCCGATAACAAGAGAAACAACACCATTATCCCCGAACCGATCCACAAGTTTTCCATATAATGTAATGTACTCCGAATCAGATGCAATTTTTTCAATCTCTGTCTGAGTATAGCGCTTGGTCGTCAAGTTAAACTGATTGCTTTTATTAGACAGCTGCACGATCCTGGCAAAATAGACTGATTCAAAAGGTTTGATATCTGCTGACATTTCCAGCGATGCCAAATAGGCGCCGTAGTCAGCAAACGAATTCTGAAGTCTGGCGCGCTCAGTGTTCTTCCGGTACATTTCGGTCCTTGACAAGTCGTCCTTCGACAGACTTGTCACTTCAAAAAAACCGGATCTGTCAATCATATGTATATAATCTGTCACCTGAGATAGCTCTGGAGCCTGCACCCCGGGAATCTGCTGAGTGACAATATGTCTTTCAGCAGGATTGTCATCAACAAACACCAAACTTTCCGGAAGCAGATTTAATTCCTCCGCTATCTGAAGAAAGTTTCTGTCTTTTGGCTCCCAGTTGGCCTTGATGCATATGAAATCCTTCTCCGTAAAAACACTGTCAGGATGCACGATACCCTTTATCGCATTTTCATAATCATTTTTCGAATCAATGTTCAGCACGATTCCCAGGCTCTGATGAGCCTTGATGTATTTCTGAAATTCTGTATATGCCTGTCCCATTGACTCCTCGGGGCCGATCACAATATTTTCCGGTCCGTCATCACCTATGACACCGCCCCACAATGTATTATCCAGATCAAGGACAAAACCCTTTTTATTCTTGCCGTAAATTGACTTAATTATATTTGCTACATTGAAGGAAAGATATGGAATAGCAGGTACTGCAAGTGCATATTTGTACATATGCCAATAAAAAGAATCCGACCACTCTTTCAATCCATAATCTGCAGAAATATAATTCAGATCACAAATATAGAAATTTCCATGCTTACGTGCATAAGAATAGAAATACTCGTTCAGACGTCCGATAAAACTCACCGCTCCGTGAATATCATAAGCATCTCTATTGCCCAACAGGCGAAACGAAGGCAGTTCAAAGTTGTTCTGAATAATTGGACAGTGATATTTTTCAGAAAGCTTATCCCAGATTTCTGTAAATTTCTCAGCCTCATTCATAAACAGGCGGTCGACCGTTTCTTTAGAATCACCAATCTCAGGATACTGAGTTATATTCCTGTTTGATGTATGTACATATATAATGTCTGGTTTAAATCTCTCCAATTCCGGATTTTCAAACACCGCATCCTGATAATACTGGTTATACTCAGATTCGTAAAACACTGGCTTAATTCCATAATTTAGCAAAAACAGTTCCAGCATCAGGATGATATCATTTGTAGTAGAACCACCTAAAACCGCCAGCTTAACATCAATGAAATTTGTTTGAGCTTTAAGAAGTTCTCTCTTCAATTTCTTTTTTTTTGAGAGTAACGCTCTTGAATCAAAAGGGTATTCTAATTCTTTCATTATTCACCCGTCCATTTCGTTCACATTTGCGTCAGTCCTTATTTCTTTTCAGGATCTTCTCAATCTGGCCTTCAAAAATCCTGTGCACTCCATCGTTATCATCATAATAATCGTTGTAAGAAACGAAATCCTCAATTGTTTCTCGATCAAAATCAACAGAAGCCGCTTTCTTACAGATGATGATATAATCTGCATCCGCAAAGCAAGGAACTCCGTCTATTTCCATCACTTCTAATCCGCAGCCGGCAAATTTATCTTCATCCCTGCCCGATACTGTTCCCAGATAGAGCAACGATTTATCATAATCATCATTATGGAAAATACTCACAGAATAGTATTCAGCACTATCAAGAATGTGCTGCGTAAATCTGTCTTTAAAAATATAGAACGTGAATGTCGGATTATCCCACATGTAGCCAATTGCACACCAGCTTATAAGCATCGCGTTTCTCTCTTGCCCGTTATCCACCGCAATCGCCCCATAATCATCATGAAAATCCATGATATTGTATTCACCGCAAAAATCCTTTACTGAGAT
>ONVN01000136.1 GCA_900321295.1 uncultured Eubacteriales bacterium | reverse complement strand
GCGGATGGCTGCCCATCCAGAAAACGCTGTGGCTGTTTCCAGATCCACAGCGTTTTTTGGACCCTGCTCCACGATGCTAATAAAATGTTTAGTGCCCCTGAAAGCGCAGGAAAGACTGGAAACATTGCCAGAAAGATATTCCTATGTTACAATAAGATCATGGATCCTATACCCTGGTAATAACGAAAAAAGGAGCGGATACCATGAGAACCCTCTTCACAGCCCTGGTACTGGTAATCCTGCTGTGCTCAGTCTCTCTGGCATTGGCTGATACCCCGGTTGCGGTCGCAGCAGAGAAGGGCACGGGAATCACCGTTATTCATGCCAATGAATGGGCGGAGACATATCCTGATATCTATGCCAGCTATCAGGCAAACAGTGAAAACGAAGAAGTCCATGAGTACACAGAAGTGCATCCGTTTATCAAGGTGATTTATGAGGACTATGGTTTTGCACGCTACTATGGAAGTGCAAGAGGCCATTATTACTGCATCAAGGACCTGACCTCAACCGGTCGTCCTCATGCTCTGGCCAACTGCTTTACCTGCAAAACAGCCGATTTCACAGTCCTGACCCTCAATGAGGGAGACAGTGCGTACAGCAAGCCGTTCGATGAACTGGATCATTCCAGCTTTGACGATGTGGGATGCTTTACCTGCCATGCCAATACGCCCGGCAGCCAGATCACGGTGACGCACACCTATCTGGTGGATGCGATGGGAGAAGACTTTACAAAGGTTCCGGCGGAGACACTCTCCTGTGCACAGTGCCATGTGGAGTATTACTTTGCACCTGAAGGAAAGATGACCAGTCTCCCATATACCAGTCTGGCCGATATGACTCCGGACAGTATGTATGACTTCTATGAGGCGATGAATTTCTCGGACTACACCAATCCGAGGACCGGCGTCAAGCAGCTCAAGACCCAGCATCCTGAATTTGAAACCTATATGGGTCAGGGAAGTGTCCATGCCGGAACATTTACCTGCGCGGATTGTCATATGGAACGCCTGACGGCGGAGGACGGTACCACGTATCCGAGCCACAAGTATGTCAGCCCGCTCGAGAGCGAAAACATCCAGGCCAGCTGTGCTGCGTGCCACAAGGATCTGGGGACCTTTGTCCATGGTATTCAGGAAAAGGTAACAACCCGGACCACGGAACTGGGCGAAAAGCTGGAGGCTTATACCAATCGTCTTGCTGATCTGGTGGCATCCGGAAAATACACCGACGAGCAGCTGGCGGATATCCGCGCTCTGAATCGCAAGGGCCAGTGGTACTGGGACTTCGTCTTTGTGGAAAACAGCGACGGTGCGCACAATTCACGCCTGACGGCCCGTTGCCTGGATATGGCAGAAGCATTCATTAACGCAGGTTTCCTCCTCATGGATGCACTGGACATCTGATCAACAGAGGGAAACCGTATGCGCCGAAGGCGAAGCAGTTCGATCTTCGGCGCTTCTTTTATCCCGGGAGGACAATCACTTGAAAAAAGTCTTTTCATTTATGCGGTCCATGCGTTTTGGCATGATCCTTCTCATCCTGGTCATGGCGTGCTCCCTGATCGGTTCGCTGATTCCGCAGGGGGAGCCGGCCATGCGATATGTCCGTGCGTACGGAGCCGGAAATGCCAATCTGCTCCTCGCTGTGGGCTTTACGGATATTTTTCATACCTGGTATTTCATCGGACTGGAAGTGCTCCTGTGTCTGAATCTGATCCTCTGCTCTATCCTGCGTTTTCCGTCCGCAATGCGGCACATGGAAACGCTGAAAAAACAGGCAAAGGCGAAGGAAGAGATGGACTTCTGTCTCGCACCGGGGGAGGCAGAAAGGATCCGGGAACATCTCCTGCGGATGCATTTTCATAAGCAGGATTCTCTGTATACGAAGAACGGGACAGGAGCATACGGATCTTTTCTTGTGCACCTTTCCATCCTGATGGTTCTTCTGTTCGGCTCCCTTGCACTCCTCACGCCGCAGGTGAAGGACCAGACGGTGATGCCGGAGTCTTCCCTGACGCTGGAAGACGGCACAGTCATCGAATGTCTGTCCTTTCATATTGAGGATGGGGATGGCAGGCTGGACTATGCGAGTGTTCTTCGGATCACCAGCCCGGACGGAAGGACGACCCGCGAGCAGGAAATCCGGGTCAACGAACCGATGACCTTCGGCGGATATAAGATTTACCAGCAGACCTATGGAACGGCGGGACGGCTTACAGCACGCAATCTGGCCGATGGTACCGAGGATACCTTCACGCTGACAGAACCCTGCTTCCTCTCCATTGACAGCAAAAACGGCATTTATTACAATGCATTGTATCCGGGCTATGTCGAAGAAGAAGACGGTTCCTACACGCTGATTACCAGCACGGCTCTGGGCTATGGAAACCCTGTATACAGTATTGAATCCATCACGGACGGGAGCGCCGTATCCGTCCTTGCCTTTCCGGGCGAGACCATGCAGATCGGCGACATTACGTTTACCTTCAAGGATCCTGTGGAATATCCCGGGCTTCGGATCAAGCATGTCAGCCTGGTGCTCTATGGCTTCCTGTACTTCAGCTTTGGACTGATGGTGGCTGCCCTGTACCTGACGTTTTTCCGGGCACCCGTATGTGTCCGGGTGGAAGAAGACGGATACTGCATTGTTTCCGGGAAGTCGCAGGAAGGTCTGGAGATTGCGCTGCAGACTCTGATCTCAAAACAGAATGAACCAGGAGGTACCCTGTGAACGTATTGCTGTTTGCATCGCTGATTTTGTATTTTGCGGCGTCTGTGCTGCAGTTTCTTGCCGTTGCCGCCAAAAAGGAGCTCCTTCACCGGATTGCCCGGTGGGTGATGGCTGCCGGCTTCCTTTCCCATACAGCCTTTACCGTCTGGCGCGGGTTTGCGGCAGGCCGTCTGCCGCTGGCCAATCAGTTTGAATTTGCTTCAGCGTTTGCCTGGGCAGTGACACTGATGGGTTTTCTGCTTTACCGGAAACTGGGTCAGGAAGGTGTGCTGACGATTGCCATGCCTGCGGCGTTTCTGATTCTCAGCTATGCTGCCTTCCAGCCCAGAGAGATCAAGGAACTGATGCCTGCTCTGCGTTCTGTCTGGTTCGGACTGCATATCGGTTCAGCTGCTTTCTCCTATGCTGCCTTTGCGATTGCAGGCGGTCTGGGCGTGGGGTATCTGATGAAGTTCAGGAAGGTCGCAGATCAGCAGGATCCCGGTCTGAAGCAGATGGATTATCTGGCTTACCGCATGATCTGCCTTGGCTTTCTGCTGCTGACCGTTGTCATTTTTTCAGGCGCGATCTGGGCTGAACAGGCATGGAGCAGCTGGTGGAGCTGGGATCCGAAAGAAACCTGGGCACTGATCACCTGGATTTTCTATGCCATTTACCTGCATCAGCGCCTGCGGCTCAAATGGCAGGGAAAACGGATGGCGGTTCTTGCCATCGTGGCTCTGGTACTGGTCCTGTTTACATTTGCCGGTGTCAATCTTCTGCTGCCCGGCCTGCACAGCTATGCTTCGAACGGCTGAGTGCAGAGAACTTTCTGAACAGAGAATAGGCTGCCGCATCCCGGCAGCTTTTTTCTGTCCTGCGGAATGACGGGTACCTTTTCCATGCCCGGTCGTCCCGCAGGGGCATTCTTCTGAATTGCAGGATGTTCCGCCGGGCAGAGGAAACAAGACTGTGCTTTTCCTTCTGATGCCGATACAGAGAGGCTGAAAGAGCTTGCATTTGCAGAAAAAAAGAAAAATCAGAAAATTTTGAAAAAATGGATTGACATACATACTGATATAGTGTATTATACGACTAGTGCACTAAGGCAGAAAGGGGAGCATGTATGCAATATGATCCAAACCGCCCGATCTGGCTTCAGGTGATGACCGATCTCCAGACGGAGATCGCCACCGGAAAAAGAGCACCGGGATCCAAACTGCCAGGTGGAAGAGACCTGGCAATGACTTACTCCATCAATCCGAACACTGCGGCACGCGTCTATCAGGAACTGGAAAAAGAAGGCCTCTGCGAAACCCGGCGGGGTCTGGGTACATTTGTTACAGAAAATGAGCAGCATATTGTGTCCCTCAGGGAAGGGATGGCGCGGCAGGCAGTGCGGGATTTCCTGGAACGTATGGCTGTTCTGGGCATCAGCCCGGAACAGGCAGTTGAAATGATCAGAAAACAGGAGGATTAACCAAAATGCTGGAGAGCAGATCCATTACCAAGAAATTTGGTTCAAAAACAGCGGTGGACCAGGTAACCGTACGTTTTGAGCCAGGCCATATTTACGCTGTCCTGGGACCGAATGGTTCCGGAAAGACAACCTGGATGAAGATGGCGGCGGGGCTGATCAAGCCCACGTCCGGCGAAGTGCTGTTCGATGGGAAACCCGTGAACATTGAAAGCCGGAAGCATATTGCTTATATGTCAACCGAACCCTACTTCTATACCTGGATGACAGCCCGTGATGTGGGCAGATATTATGAGGATTTCTTTGAGGATTTTTCCTATGCGACCTATAAACGTCTTCTTGAGCGGATGGAACTGACGGAGGACATGAAAACCAGTGCACTCTCCTCCGGCATGATGGCGAAGCTCAAAATTGCGGTCACACTGGCGCGGGATGCCATGGTTTATATGTTGGACGAACCGTTCAATGGAATCGATCTGCTGGCGAGGGATGAGATCCGTCAGACGATTCTGGAACGGGCAGACGAAAGCAAGGTCCTGCTTCTTTCCAGCCATCTGGTGGAGGAGATGGAAGCCATCGCCGACAAGGCAGTCTTTATCCGGAAAGGTCAGCTTGTGGATCAGGTGGATCTGGAACAGCTGCGCACGGAAAAGGGCATCTCCATGGCGGACCGCTATCGTGAAATCTACGGACATGAGGGGGCACAGGCATGATTAAGCTCATGAAATATGAATTCCGGAAAACTCTGTTTGTTAAACTGATTGTGCTGGGAGCCATGGCCCTGGCTGAAATCGCTTTTCTGGTGGGTCTTTGGGGCGACAAGGAGAGGACGCTGTCACTCAGTATCCTCCTGCTGACTTTCATCGCGCTGGGCGGCATCATGATCATCGGCCTTGCCAGCGTTGTGATTCTCCATCGTGATGTCAGTACCCGGCAGAGTTATATGCTCTTCATGACTCCCAACAGCAGCACCACCATTCTGGGAGCCAAGCTCCTGGAAAACGGCCTTTCCATCGTGATGGCAGGTGCCTGCTTCTTTGCGCTCGGCGCTCTGGACATTACCCTGCTCTTTGCCAAGATGGGGCAACTGGAGGACCTGTGGCAGATGATTATGTCCTTCCTGCACAGCATCAACCAGGAAATCACCCTGGACCTTCCGGTCATGCTGTCGCTCATGATCAGCATCCTTGGGAACTGGATTTCCACGGTGACGGCCATGTATCTGGGTGTTGTTGTTGCAAACGCCCTGCTGAACGGAAAACGATTCAGCGGATTCCTGAGCTTTATTATCATCGTGATTCTGCTCTGGGCAGTTTCCTGGATCCAGATGCAGGCGGCTGATATCAAAGCGTCGATCCAGACGGTTTTCCTGATCGATGCAGGGATTGCCCTTCTTGCGTCTCTGGTGATGTATATTGTGACGGCCCAGATTATGGAACGGAAACTCAGTGTGTAATGCACAGAAAACAATCAGCATTTGGCAGAATACGACCGGCGAAGCGTCTGCTCCATCCAGAGCAGGCGTTTTCATGTGCGGAAAAAGCAGACAGACGCAGATGTCCCGGCACGGAACTGCTTGAAACAGGCATATTTAGACAAAACATAAAGAATATGATAAAATCATAGTGGAAGACCATACCTGTTCCAAAGGGATATATGTAGGAGGAGTTCCGTTGCGACGATTGTTGTTCTTGCTGATTCTGGTTCTGTTTGCTACATCGGCCTGTGCAGAAGTATATATCAATCAGGAACCGCCGGAGGACTGGTCCTCCAGGGAACTGCTCCGGCTTACGGTGTTCCCGGCATTCCGGAATGATGCGTTTATCATGGAATGCGGCGGGGAGTCGATGCTGATTGACGGCGGGTATGCGCAGTTCGTGAAAAAAATGCAGGAAGCACTGGCAAAACGCGGGTACGGAGAGCACATCGATTATATTCTGAACACCCACCCTCATGATGACCATATTGAGGGTGCGACGGACCTGATCCGGAGAGGTCTGCATATCAATACGTTCCTTTCGCCTTTTGCGGAGGATTATGGAAACAAATACCACAGACAGATGGTCAGTTTCCTGAAGGAAAGAAACTTTGCGTACAGGCAGGTGATGGACGGTGAAACCCTGCAGTTTGGAGGCGCGACGATTGACTGTTACTCATGGCTGGAAGCAATCGATGTGAATGCACGGAGTCTGCAGATGCATGTGAAATTCGGGAATGCAACCCTTCTGCTGACAGGCGATCTGACCGGGCTTGGGGAACACCATTATCTGGAAAGACTTCCCGCGGAGGATCTGAAATCGGATATTCTCAAAGCCCCGCATCATTCACTTGTCCACATGGTTCCGGAGTATCTTGACACCGTTGACCCGGCCTTTGTGATTCTTACGAACCAAAAGGGCAGTGCACCGAAGAGTGAGAATCAGCTCAACAAGCGGGGTATTCCGCACATGTACAACGGAAGCGGTACCATCACCCTGGAAACAGATGGGGAGGACTGGTATGTCTCCCAGGTGAAAGGCTGGAACTGACAGAATTCCAGGATACGTACAGAAATCGGGACAGGAGAAGGGCTGGGTGCATCCAGCCTTTTTTCCGTGGAGCAGTTCCCGGGTCCTTTTTCCATAGGAAACGGCGCATCTGTATATTGACACGGAAGAGGGGTTGTGCTACCTTGAAGCTGATTGAAAACGGACGATGGGGCCGGCATAATCGGAAGAAAAAGGAGATGCTTTCAGGCATTGTGCAGGCCGGTCCAGGAGGGCCTTTTCACGCTATATGATGCACAAAGGAACAATGCACGCGGAGAGAATCTGCAGAACAGGAAAAGAGAGGGAAGACAGAATGCTGACTTTTCTGATGATCGGAGCACACCCGGATGACATGGATCTGTGCTGCGGCGGACTTGCGGTCCGGCTGCAGGCCAGCGGGCACCGGGTCATCTTTTTATCCATGACCAACGGAAATGCGGGACATATAACCATGCAGCCGGAGGAACTCCGTGCATGCAGACTTGCGGAAATGACTGCAGCCGCTGAGGCTTTCGGTGGAATTCGTTATGAAACCATGGATATCAATGACGGATATCTGACAGCGGACATTGCCACCCGGGACCGCCTGATCCGGTACATCCGAAAGGAAAAGCCGGATGTGATCATTACACACAGAAGCTGTGATTATCACCCGGATCACCGGGCATGCGGACAGCTGGTGATGGACTGCAGCTATCTTGTGGGTGTGCCGCTGATCTGTCCGGAAGCAGAAGCCCTCAGACATCCTCCGGTGATCCTGCTCTGTGAGGACAGTTTTACATGTCCCGCACCTTTCCGGGCAGACATCGGAGTTCCTTTGGATGCCGTGATTGATCAGAAAATACAGGGTGTTCTTTGTCACCGCTCCCAGTTCTTCGAATGGCTTGCGTATGACGGACACTGGGACGACGTGCTCAATGCCCGTACGGAGGAAGAAGCCGCAGGACATCTGAAGCGCAGGCTTTCTGCCAGATTTTCCAAACCGGTGCAGCGCTTTCCGTCGGCGTTTCCGGAAGGCACTTCCTACGGCGAGGTCTTTCAGATCGATGAGTATGGCGGCCCGATGACGGATACAATCCGTGCGGCTATGACCGGAAAGTAAACCCCGAAATGGCATTTTCGAGGATGCGTCTGACCGAGGCTGTGCAGTTTTCACTGGAGCAGCAAATCAGTCTGCGTTCTTCGAATGATGAAAAGTGAAAGGATGCACGAAAATGGGACAGAGGGAAATGGAATACCGGGGTTTTATGCTGGATTGTGCACGGCATTTTATTCCTGTAAAGGATCTGTGCCGTCTGATGGATGGAGCAGCTGTGTGCGGCTTGAACACCATGCACTGGCATCTGGTGGATGACCAGGGATGGCGGCTGGAAATCAGAAAGTACCCGCGGCTGACGGAGATCGGAAGCCGGAGAGGGCCTGCCTATTTCGGAGCAGCGAATGAGCATGAGAACAATGAAGGCTTCTACACGCAGACGGAAGCCCGGGAGGTTGTCCGGCATGCCCGGGACCTCGGGATGACGGTGATTCCCGAGATTGAAATTCCCGGTCATGCCAGCGCAATGATGGCCGCCTACCCTGAATATGGCTGCCGGAGAACCGTGTATACCCGTGACGGGGAGACGGTTCAGGAAACGCCGTATACCTACGAGGTGGGAACACTGGCCGGTGTGTTTCCCAATCTGATCTGTGCAGGAAAGGATACTTCGGTCCGGTTCCTCAAGGATATCCTGGACGAGGTCTGTGAGCTGTTTCCCGGACCCTTTGTGCACATTGGCGGGGATGAAGCGATCAAACAGCACTGGCGCAGATGTCCGGACTGTCAGAGAAGAATCCGGGAGCAGGGCCTGCGGGATGAAAAGGAACTGCAGAAATGGCTTGTCATGGAAATGGGCCGATATCTGCATGAAAAGGGAAAGAAAACCATTGTCTGGAACGAGTCCCTTGACGGCGGTATCCTGCCGGATTACTTTGTTGTTCAGCACTGGCTGGGGAATGACAGCGATACTGCGGAATTTATGGCTGCCGGCGGCAAGGTGATCTCCAGCGAGATCGGAACCTACTATGTCAGCCGGCCCTGGGCGTTCATGGATGCATGGGATGTGTACAGTGCACCGGCCGTTCCGGACTATGCAAAAGCACATCCGGAAAACCTGCTGGGCATTGAAACACCGATGTGGTCCGAACGGGTGACCAATCCTGCCCGTGCAGAGTATATGATCTTCCCGCGAATCCGTGCCGCTGCACTGAAGATGGAAGGCGTGGAAATGGACCGGGAGCAGCTGCTCAGCCATCTGCGTGAAATCAGCGCGAAACTGGAAACCATCGGGATTCACCCGGCCCCCGAATCCGTGTGGATTGCAGATGAAGCGACACGTGCTGAGGCGAAGAAAGCGGACGATGCAAGACGGCATGCTCCGGAGGCGGCGGATACCTGGAGGATCTGTGACGACCTGATGCGCCTGGAGGCCATGGAAAAGCTGCTGATCGCCCTGGATATGCCCAGACCGTTTGCAACACGTGTCATGGACTGTGCATTCCAGAAAGTGCCCGAGTTTTTCGGAACTGCGGAAAAATTCGGCGGCGATGGTGCCGAGGAGATGGCTTCCCAGCTGTGCACAGCGCTGGACAACCGCAGCTTTGGTCCGTGGAAGGATCTTCCGGAGCAGGTCTGGCTGGATACCATGAAATGCTTTACCCGCTTTGTGCGGGAGCATATCGCGTCGACGGGCTGGGCAGCCTTTGATCGCGGCTTCTGGACCACAAGACAGATCAATGCAAAACTGTTCCGGATCGGTGAACTGGAATATGAGCTAGTTGAGAGAGAAGAAGGAAAAATCATCAGCATTCATATCCCGACGGATGCCCGTCTGGAGACAGACTTGCTCAATGCTTCCGTAGAACAGGCACGCAGCTTCCTGAAGACATGGTTTGCCGACTGGGCAGAGGCTCCGATGCGGTGCAGCTCATGGCTTGTTTCCCCGGATCTGGAAGCATTTCTGCCGCAGGACTCCCGGATCCGCAGATGGCAGAAGGCGTTTGATCTGGAACGCGATGAGGACGGAAAATCAAGTCTTCTGATGTGGGTCTTCGGACTGTGTGCAGAACAGCAGGCAGCGGGAGTCGATCTGAACACGCTGAAGGAAGAGACTGCCCTGCAGAAAAAACTGAAGGCATTTCTGCTGTCGGGCGGAACCTTCTTAAACGGAAAAGGGACGCTGGCACGCAGGTTTGAATGAAGGGCTGCAGGATCGGATAAAAAGAAGAAAACCACAGGATACAAAAAGGTCCTGCCGGAAATGCTTCCGGCAGGACCTTTTTGTATCCTGTGAACTATTTCAGATATTCGGTCTTGATATACCCGGTCAGGCCGTTGTACAGGACCCGGCTCCATTTTCCTTCGGTTCCGATGACAGAGACCTTGGTGCCGACCTTCAGCTGCGCAACCCGTGCATACCCCGTGCCGGGGCCGCGGCGCATATTGACAGCTTCATTGTTGGGGCTCTTGACGGTCTTGGTTTTGCCCTTGACCGTGGTTGTCGAGGAAGAAGCAGTAGGAATGGACTTGGGCTTCTTGAGGGAAATATAATCTGCCTGAACGTACCCTTTCAGACTTCCGGCCTGGATATGATACCATTTGCCTTCCTTGCCGAGGACCGTGACTTTGGTCCCGTATTCCAGAAGACCATTGGAAGCATAACCTTTACCGGCTGCACGGCGTACATTGACCTTTTTGCCGTTCTGACTGGTGATATAGGCGGTATAGGTTTTCGCCTTGGCTGTGGTCGTGGTGGTAGAAGAGGCGGCAGGAGCCTTCTTGGAAAGGTACTTGTTCTGCACGTATCCATAGACAGAACCGGACGAAATGTGCGACCAGTTCGGACTGCCAGAATCTTCAATAACCGTGACCTTGGTACCGGGCTCAAGCTGTCCGTTAACGGCATAGCCTGTGCCGGCACGGCGGCGTACATTGACCTTTTTGCCATTGTCGGAGACGATGTAGGCCGTGTGGGTTTTTGCTGTTGTTACAGCGCCGGTGGCGGTTGTGGCGGTTGCGGGCTTGGTCTTGCTGAGATAGGTATTCAGGACATACCCGTTAATGCCGTCAATCGTGATTTTGCTCCATTTGGTGCCCCTGCTTATGACCGTAACCTTCGCACCGGGTTCTGCCTGCTTCACGAGCGAATACCCGTTGCCGGCACCGCGGCGCACATTGACCTTCTTGCTGTTGGGACTCACAATATACGCTGTGTAAGGCGCCTTTTTCTTGCTGGGAGCGACATACTTGGAAGACAGCCCGCTTCTCCGCAGATAACCGTTTCCGGAGGAGGTCGTCACATAGCTCCAGTTGCTTCCCTTGGTGACCACGGTGACCTTGGTGCCCTTGGAGAGCGTGGCGACGGAACCGAACGTTGCGGCAGGTCCCTTGCGCAGGACCGTGTCATCTGCCTTGACGTAGGCAGTGGATTTGGAAGAGGTCTTCAGATATTTTGTACGGACGTAGCCCTTGTCCCCGGAGGAGAAGGTGACATATGCCCAGTTGCTGTCATATTTCTTCAGGGACGTGACAGCATAATCCGTCCGGAAGGAACCGGTTACGCCGGCAGAATCTCTGGGTTCAGTATGCACTTTCAGCCAGGATGTACCGCTGACATAATACGCGGCGGAAGCAGCTGACACGGCGACGACCATCAGCACAACCAGCAGAATAAAAACCGACAGACGTTTCTTCATGGTAATGATCCTCCATTTATCTAAAGACCATGCAAAAGGAATGATACATTATTATATAGGAAAGAAACTTCAATGTAAACTTTTCCGGAAAGATTCATGGACAGAAGGGAAAATTAAAGCTGCAGGGCCTGTATATCCTGTTCCATTCTTGCAAGGTCTTCTTTGGAAAGCGTGATCTCCATGGCATGGGCGTTGTCTTCGACCTGCTGGGTCGTCCGGGCACCACAGAGTACATGAACAGGTGCTGCATGAGCTGCCGTAAAGGCAATGACCAGGTTTCCCTTGCTGCAGTTGTATTTCGCACAAAGATCTTCCCATCCCTTCAGGAGATCCAGGGCTTTTCTGCGTCGCTCGGGCTGGAAATTCGGATTGGCATTCCGTGTGCTGCCCGGGGGATAAACGGATTCCATGGTGACCTTGCCGGTGAGAAGTCCCTGCTCGAGAGGTGAGTATGCCTGCAGGGAAACGCCGAGTTCCCGGCAGAGGGGCAGAAGTTCGCTTTCTACACGTCGGGTCAGGATGGAGTACTTTTCCTGAATGACATCCAAACCACCGGCCGCACGATAGGCGCGGACAAAGTCGGGGGTCACGTTGGAAGCACCGATGGCGCGGATCTTTCCCTGGGCTTTCAGCGTGAGGAAAGCGTCCAGGGTTTCCTCGACCGGGTATAGGGACAGGTCCGTGGTCTGCCAGTGGGTATAGAGCACATCCAGATAATCCGTGTGCAGGCGCTTCAGGCTGCCTTCGACATCCTCAAGGATGGATTGTTTGGAAAGGTCCCGGTAGACATCTGTCCCGTCAACGGTTTTATGATACAGCGGGGTGGTATGACGCCACTGCAGACCGCATTTGGTGGAAAGGACAACCTTGTCCCGCCTGCCGGCAAGTGCTTTTCCGACGACTTCTTCACTGTGGAACAGGCCATAGATCGGCGCTGTATCAATCCATACAATGCCCAGGTCAACCGCACGCTGAATGGCTGCGATGGAAATGCTGTCTTCCTGATCACCCCACCATGTGCCGCCGCCAATCGCCCATGTACCCATGCCAAGGGGTGGTACAAAAATCCCGCTGGTTCCGATTTCAATGGATTTCACCTGATACACATCCTCCCGGGAAAGAGGGAAGAAATTCTTCCTCTATTCTTCTTTGTGATTTTCCTTTCTGCATTATAGGCGAGCCACCCCGCTCCGTCAATGCATAGCGTATACAGGAAGGTGCAAAAGAAAACCCGGACGCCGCGGCGTCCGGGGAGGTGAAACAGGGATGCTCAGTCCGCAAGACAGGCCTGAACAGCGGCGATCTCCTCTGCCGTCATGCCGATGGATTCAAGATAACGGACAGCGGCAGCCTGAAGATCTCCATCGAAAAGGCTTTCCAGTCCGAAAGCAGCGGCCAGCGTCTTCTGGATGTTGGTGGAAGCAATGATATCGTACTGCTCGGTGCCGAGCTGAACGCCGTAATAGTTGAAGTAGGTGACCATGTAATCGGCGGTGATTTCTTCCGCACTGGCACCCATCAGGGCTTCCAGAACAGCGGAAACAAAACCGGCGCGGTCTTTGCCTTCGTTGCAGTGCACAAGATACGGTGCCTGACTGGAAGCAAGGAAGCGAAGACCTTCAGCAAGCCCCTGCCGAAAATCGGCGGCGGAGAAATCGACACCGAGATTCAGGCAGATGAAGTTCTGACCGGAATAATAGGATTCCGCGAAGCCCTCGTACCCCTTCATGGTTTCTTCATTGTCGGCAAGATTGATAAAGGTCCTGACAGCGGCCGCGGCAGCAGCGGCATCTGCTTCATGATTTCGGTTGATTTCCGGATTGACGGGGGAAGAAGAGCGGTACAGCTTGCCGGTCCCCATGCCTGTGGTGGTGACAGGACGGAAATTGGCGAATGCTTCATCGCTGAGATCCGGATAATCTTCCCGGTTTTCACTTCGGACCAGCTGGTGAATCACCCACTGGTCATAATATCCGCCCTTTTCTTTCATGGAGAAAGCGACCGTTACAGGCTCTTCCACCGTGTAGTGCCAGATATAACCGGGGTCTGCCTCGGTTTTTTCCTTGGTGGCAATCCCTGTTGTCGTGGCAAGGTCACCCATGTTGATGGCGAGAATCATGTAATCTTCGTTGGCATCCGGCTTGACAACGACACGGCAGATCATGCTGCCCTGCTCCACGTCGGAGTAGTTGGAGCCCACCGGCATCTCCAGTTCCTGACCGTTGATCGCTACGGTGACAATGTCCCCATACGCAAAGCCCTGGTCCAGGAATGCGCTGCCGCTCATGGAGAGAACCAGGTTTCCGTATTTCTGGATTTCCACGATATCTGCAGATGTGCCTTCTGCGCAGACCCCCGTAAGGGCTGCGAGCATGAGGCAAAGAATAAGGAAGAAAGAGATTGTTTTTTTCAGCATACAGGATAACCTCCTCTGTAGCATTTTCTGATTCAGATTGTAGTGGTTTTTGCCGTGCATGTCAAAACCAGTGCTCATCGGTTATATGCCCCTGCGGGAGAGATCAGACGCTTTTTCTGCAGAATCTGTTCTTCGGAAGGGGAGAGCTTCGGATAGAACCAGCTGTCCGCATTCCGGACAAGGCAGATCTGCCGGACGGTATTCCACTCTTCCTGTGTAAACACGATTTCAGATACACCGGGCAGGTCCTCAAACCGGCATACAGACGTTTCGAGGGGCCGGAACTGGAAGCTCTGAGGTTCGAGCAGGCCGCTTTGTGTCACGATCCCCATATAACTCTGAAAGAGGACAGGATATTTTCTGCCGGGAACCCGCCTGGAGCGGACGGCGTAGAGGTAGATATTGTTTCCGACTCTGCGGAGCTGGGTCCCCTTGTACTGCTCCTTGATGCGTTGTGCCCATTCGGGAAAATCCTGCTGGCGCATGGCGGATGCCTCCCTGTGAAGTGATATATTGTATAATACAATATTCCGGAAAAACGTCAAGCAGAGGCCGAAAGGAGGAGCATGCGAAAATTGTGTGAAAAATGAAACCGTTGGGACACAAGACGTTTGGCCAAATTCGCAAAAATTATGCGCATTTACGGCCGGGCAAAAAAGGATTACGATATGGTCAGAAACACAACAGAACAGACATGTTTGAAGTGTCCGGGGAGGAATAGTCATGACGGTTTTTCCCAAGAAAAAGTCGGTGCTCAGTGCAGGCATAGGTCAGAGGATCATCAGGACTCTGCAGAGAGACTGGCAGCTCTGGGTGCTTCTGCTTCCGGCACTTGCCTTCTTTGTGGTCTTCTGTTATTTCCCGATGTACGGCGTCCAGATCGCCTTCCGGGATTACAAGGCAGCCTTCGGAATTACGGGAAGCAAGTGGGTCGGCCTGAAGCACTTTGAAAAGTTTTTCTCGTCCTACTACTGCGGACGCATGTTTGCCAATACGTTCCTTCTGAATTTTTACGGTCTGCTTTTCGGGTTCCCGATCCCGGTGATTCTGGCTATTCTCCTCAACCAGCTGAACGGGAAGCGGTTCAAGGGGTTTGCCCAGACCGCCATCTATGTCCCGCACTTCATTTCAACCGTTGTGCTTGCCGGCATGATTTACTTGTTTTTCTCACCGTCCAACGGCATCATCAACCGGCTGATTGCAGCCTTCGGAGGAACCCCGATTTACTTTGTCATCGAAGCCTCCTGGTTCCGTCCGTTGTTTATCGGTTCCGATATCTGGCAGAACGCCGGATGGAACACCATCCTCTATATTGCAACGCTCACAGGCATTGATCCTCAGCTCTATGAAGCAGCCACCATTGACGGAGCGACCCGGTGGGACAAAATCAAACATATTGACATTCCGCATCTTCTGCCGATCTGCGTCATGATGCTGATCCTGTCCTGCGGTTCCCTTCTTTCTTCCAATACGGACAAGACCCTGCTGCTTCAGACCAGCGGCAATATCAAAACCAGCGATATCATCGGCGTGTATGTCTACAACACCGGTCTTGGAAAAGCGCAGTATTCCTACACTTCCGCCATCGGCCTTTGCCTGAATGTGATCAATTTTGCCATCATCATGATGGTCAATGCATTCTCGCGCAAGGTTTCTGAGATCAGTCTGTTCTGAGAGGGGAGGGAGACAACATGGCAAAGCAGCAGTCGACACGGATCCGTGAAACCCGCGTGGACAGAATCTTCAGTGTCATCAATTATATTTTCTGGCTGTTGGTTCTCTTTATCGTTCTCTATCCGCTCTGGCTGATTGTGATTGCCTCCGTATCTGACCCGGATGCCGTTCTTGCAGGAAAAGTGCTTCTGTGGCCTGTGGATTTTTCGCTGATGGGTTATGATGCGGTTTTTCAGTACAGTGAGCTGTGGACCAGTTATGCCAACAGTGTCTTCTACACCGTGCTTGGTTCCTTCCTGAGCGTCATCATTACGATTGCGGCGGCCTATGCCCTTTCAAGGAAGTTCACCGGCAAGGTGCTGGTGAACCTGGCCATTACCTTCACCATGTTCTTCTCCGGCGGCCTGGTTCCGATCTTTCTGAATGTCCGCGACCTGGGGCTCTACAATACCAGGACGGTGATGATTCTGATCAACCTGGTCTCTGTCTGGAACCTCATGGTGGCCCGGACCTACATTCAGACAACCATCCCCAACGAACTCTACGAAGCCGCCGTGATGGACGGAGCGGGGCATTTCACCTATTTCTTCCGCTGCGTGCTGCCTCTGTCGGGCACCATCATTGCCGTGCTTTCCGTCTATTACGGCGTGGCCAGATGGAATGACTATTTCACCGGTCTTGTCTTCATCCGTGACCGCGCCAAGCTGCCGCTGCAGACCGTGCTGCGCGAAATCCTTGCATCCCTTTCCTCGTCCGGTTCGAGCGATTCCTTCTTTGAAGCCTATGCCGACAACCTCGGCGGTCTGCAGGAAGCACTGAGGAAGGCAGAGGTTGCCAAGTACTGCTGCATTGTGGTCTCGACTGTACCGGCGGTCATCCTCTACATCTTCATGCAGAAATACTTCGTCAAGGGCGTCATGATCGGCTCCCTGAAAGGCTGACACGTTACCAAACAGAGCGGGTGCTCTGAAAATAATACATACAGGAGGTTTCTCTCAATGAAAAAACTGTTTGCTCTGCTTCTGTGCCTCTGCATGGTCTTCTCCGTCATGAGCTTTGCAGCTGCTGAAGAGAAGGTTACCCTGACTGCTTTCCAGTATGCGCTGGAAAACCAGCAGACGGATTTCAACAATCTCTGGTTCTTCCAGGAACTCGAGGCCAAGACCGGTGTGCATGTCGACTTCCAGGTTGTCAAGGATGCCGACTGGGAAACCCAGATCAACCTGATGTTCGCTTCCGGCGAATATCCGGACATGATTCTGCGCAACTCGATTGACGTGGAAGAATACGGCGTGACCCAGGGTCTGCTGCTGCCCCTGGATGAATATCTCACCGAAGAGATCATGCCCAACTATGTGAGCCGTCTGCACATGAACAATGCGGGTGACTCCATTCCTGCCAGCGACGGCAAGACCTATTTCATCGGCTATCTCATGGCTCAGAACGTCAACCATACCGGCACATGGTATGTGAACCAGGCCAAGCTGGATGAACTGGGCATTGCTCAGCCCACCACCATTGCCGAAGTTACCGACATGCTCCGCAAGATGAAGGAAGCCGGCATGCAATATCCCTTCTCTGCATCCTTCACCCAGTTCGGACCGGAAACCATCTGGAATCAGTTCGCATCCTTCGGCGTACCGGAGAATACCTACTATTATTTTATCGATGAAAATGAAAAGGTGCAGTTCACCGGCGCACAGCCCGGCTACCGTGCCTGTGTGGAATGGCTGCACACCCTGTATGAAGAAGGCCTCATGGATCCCGAATCCCTGACACAGGATTCCAACCTCTGGGCCAACAAAGTGAATGCGGGCGAAGTCGGATACTTCTGCTATCTGCGCCTGATCAATACCGCGATTACTGCAGATAATGTCCCGAACTTCAAGTCCATTCTGCCTCCTGTGGGCGAAGGCTTCAAGGCCTGTGTTTCCCAGATCCTCGAAGTGCCCACCGCCGGTGCTTACCTGACCAAGACCTGCAAGGATCCTGTTGCCGCCCTCAAGTGGATCGACGCTCAGCTTGAAACCGAAACCATGATGGTTGCACTCAACGGTAAAATGGGCGAGCAGATCATCCTCAACGATGCAGGTAAATATGAAGTAATCAATATTCCCGAGAACAACGGTCTGTATGACTTTGTTCCTGTGACCCAGGGTCAGTTCTTCGCACCCGGCGAATACTACAGTGCAATCTATCAGATGGCTCCTCACCGCGCGGAACGCTATGAAGACTCCCAGGCCTATGCTGCAGCCGGCGTGCTGGAATACAAGAGCTTCCAGTATCTCCGCGATCTGGCCAAGATGGGCAATGACGATGCTGTCGAAGCCGCCAACATCTACACGGAACTGAAGAAGTTCATGGAAGAGTCCTTCACCGAATTCGTGAAGAACGGCGTCACCGATGCCAGCTGGGACGAATTCCAGAAGACCGCAAAGGCCATCGGCGTGGAACGCTACATCGAACTGTACCAGAATGCATATGATGCATTCCTTGCAAAATAAGACACTTTGACTGAAACATGGGCTGTGAAGTCAGCCTGAAGCAGGAGCAATGTCCGGGATCCGGGCATTGCTTCTGTGTTTTTCCGGAAAAACGGGAAGGGACGGCCTGCCTTCTCCGTTTTATTTTTGGTGTTCCGTGCTATACTTTAGCAGGAAACCGAAAAGAGTCCGTTTTCTGCGTGAGAAAACGGAGCAGAAATATAAGGAGATTATCTGAATGAAGAAAATTGTTGTATTGATACTGACGATCACCCTGCTTCTGGCAGGTGCAGGTATTCCGGAGCCCGGAACCCAGGCCTGGGCCGAGGAAGCAGAGCAGCGCACGGACTATCTGATCCGGGTTGTGGACCAGTACGGACTTCCGGTTCCAGGAGCGTTTGTCAATATCTGTACCGATACGACCTGCATGCCATCCCTGACGGATGAAAACGGAGAGATTCTCTTTGACGGAGAACCGATGGCCTATCATCTGCAGGTGCTCAAGGTGCCGGAAGGTTTCAGCTGTGACCCGGCTGAGGAGAGCTGGACGGAGACCCAGTATAGTGAAGCGGTGATTACTGTTGCACGGGAGATCGGATCGGATGCGGTCTATGTGATTACGGTGGAGGATCAGAACGGGGACCCGGTGGAGAATGTCGAAGTGAACATCTGCACGGCCACATTCTGCGAGACCCGGAAGAGCAATGCCGAAGGGAAGATCGTCTATATCGTGGAGCCCGCCATCTATATCATGAAGATTGCAAGCGTACCGGAGGGCTGCCGCTTTGACGGCAACAAGGAATATTATACAGAACCGCGGTCGAGCGAGATGAAGCTGCAGGTCAGCAGGGAACACTGATATCGGAGAGGGGGAGCATTCATGAAGAAAAGAAAGCTGTTTCTGTGGATTCAGGCTGCTCTCTGTGTTCTTCTGTGTGTCCTGTTTTCAGCAGAGATGATTCATATGTATACGGAAGGCCGGACGCTGCGCGAAGCCGGTGATCTGTCCGTATGGATCTTTACCCGGGAAAAGGTCGTGCAGAAACTGACGGAACTGCTCCCGCTGTTTCTTCTTGAGCTGGTTTTTCTGCTCACTTCGCTTTTCTGGAACAGGGGCGGAAGAGAAGTCCTGCCGGCGGATGCTGAGAGCGTGAGGGATCTGATCTGCGGAAAAGTGAACAACCAATCGGAATCGATGCGGAAGGAGCGTTCAAGGCAGAGAAAACTGGCTGTGTATGGAAGAGCCGGTGCGGCTGCGTGCCTGATCCCGGTGGTTCTCTATATGGTGAACCCGTCGCACTTTGAAAGTACGGAGCTGGAAACCGTGATGGCCTCCCTGCTCCTGCATATCGTCCCCTGGATTTCGATGGCACTCGGGCTGCTCTCCGTGACGGAAGTTCTGCGGGAAAAGAGCATGGTACGGGAGACGGAGGCTGCAAAAGCGCAAATCAGGGAAGAGCGCATTTCCGGATCGGAGACGAAACCGGAAAGTGCATACAAAGAGAAAAAGACGAGTGTCAGGACATGGGCTCAGGCAGCCATGCTGCTGATCGCCGTGGCCTTGATTCTCCACGGCATTTTCAATGGCAGCATGCAGGATGTCCTGATCAAAGCAATTCATATCTGTACGGAGTGTATTGGCCTTGGATAAACGAAACACATGGTGGCAGGCACACCGACCGACGACCCGCCGCCTTGCACAGCTCTACTGTGCACTGCTGTATAACGCAAACCTGAAAGGGTTTGTCGAAGGAAAGATCTATACAGGGAATGTCAAAGCTGCCTGTGTGCCCGGACTGAACTGCTATTCCTGTCCAGGCGCTGTCGCGGCATGCCCGCTCGGAGCGCTTCAGAATGCTGCAGCATCTGCCGGAACACATGCAGGCACCTATATTCTGGGTATCCTGATGCTTTTTGGTGTGATGCTGGGACGAACCATCTGCGGATGGCTCTGTCCGATGGGTCTGATCCAGGAGCTTCTGCACAAGATTCCAACGCCGAAGATCCGCAAAAGCCGCGTGACCCGGGTCCTGTCCTGGCTGAAGTATGCTGTTCTTGCCGTGTTTGTCATGGCACTCCCGCTGTGGTATGGGGTTCGGCATGGGCTGCCGCTGCCGGCTTTCTGCAAATACATCTGTCCGGCAGGTACACTGGAAGGAGCAGCCGGCCTCCTGGTCAATGAAAAGAATGCAGATCTGTTTTCCATGCTTGGCATCCTGTTTACACGTAAATGGGTGATTCTGCTGGTGATCGGTCTTGCCTGTGTTTTCTGCTATCGGTCTTTCTGCCGCTTTCTCTGCCCACTGGGGGCGATTTATGGCTTTTTCAGCAGGTTTGCCCTGATTGGTGTCCGCGTGGATCCGAAGGCATGCATCCATTGTGGTGCCTGTGTGAAAAACTGCCGTATGGATGTGCGGCATGTGGGGGATCATGAATGCATTCACTGCGGGGAATGCATGAACGGCTGTCCGACAGGCGCAATTGCTGTGAAGGCAGGGCGTGTGATTCTGAAAGCGTCGGACCGTTCCTGCGGTTTGACGGGGAAGACAGTGTCTGCGAGAGAACAGACGAAGCGCAGACGTATCGGCGCAGCTGTATGGGCAGTCCTGCTGATGGTTCTTGCCGGAGCGCTGGTGTATTTCAATCTGATTGCACCGTCCGCCCAGGAAAGCCCCCTGCAGGTGGTGCAGAGCGGAAGAACGGACACTGAAGAACAGGAAACCGTTTCTGAAGTGGTCGCACCGGAGGAAGTGCTGACTGTCGGTTCTGCTGTCGGGGAACAGATGGCTGATTTTACCGTGGAGACCGTGGGCGGGGGAAATTTCCATCTCCTGGAACAGCGAGGCCGTGTGACGATGATCAATCTCTGGGCAACCTATTGCGGGCCGTGTGTGCAGGAACTGCCGTATTTCTGTCAGCTGGTTCAGGAACATCCTGAGGTGGCTGTTCTGGCGGTGCATTCCTCCATGGTGACGGAAGACGATATACCGGGGTATCTTGCAGGAAAGAACTGGGAAGGTCTGACCTTTGCCGTGGATACGGCGGATGGGCAAGTTTTCCGGACCGTAGGGGGCGATAATGTCCTTCCACGGACGATCGTTCTGAACAGCAGAGGCGTGGTGATCTATAACCAGGCGGGGTCTGTGACCTATGAAAAACTGGAAGCACTTCTGCAGGAGGCACAGAACTGATGCCCGGATATAAAAAAGAACGTTGACAAACCCGGGAGAAGGTTTTATAATGAATCATGCAAACGGTTGCACAAGGGAATAGGATCGGAGGTGGACGAAAGATGGCTGTAACAATTCATGATGTGGCAAAACGGGCAGGTGTCAATTCGTCCACCGTATCGCGTGTCATCAACGGCAAAGCAACCATCAGCTCCGATACCAAGGAACGGGTATATGCAGCCATGAAGGAGCTGGATTATCATCCCAATTCCGTCGCACGCAGTCTCGCAAGCGGGCTGAGCGGTGCGATCGGTGTGATTGTGGATGCAAGGGACGCTGAGGCATTCAGCAATGTCTTTTTCAGCCGCAGCCTGTTTGCGATTGAAAAAGTTGCTCAGGCAAGGGGCTATCAGGTGATGATTGCAAACGGAGCTCAGAGCCGGGGAATGACCATCGAAAATCTGATGAAGGAACATAAGGTGGATGGCCTGATTCTTCCTCCGACAACCGTGAAACCATCGCTGATGGAAGCAATCGGTGATTTTCCATATGTGGTGCTGGGCACACCGGATACACTGCGCTCCGATACCTGCTGGGTGGATAACAACAATGAACAGGGAGCTGAGATGGCTGTGCGTCATCTGCAGCAGATGGGTTATACAGATATAGCCTATCTTGGCGGATATCAGAAGCGTGGATTTACAAAGCGGCGTGTCCGCGGCTATATGAATGCCAACAGCGGCCGGGAGACGGTGCTGGCTACGGATGGTACCTCAGAGAATGCCTATACAGCAGCCCTGGAAAGTCTCCAGCAGCCGGACCATCCGGATGCTTTTCTCTGCAATGATAACCTTGCGGCGTATGGCCTTCTGAAAGCATGCAGGGAGAAAGGCATTCATGTCCCGGAAGAAATCGGTATTGTGGCTTTCGATAATTATCCGCTGGCGGAATATATGGATCCGCCGCTGACCATTGTGGATATTGATACTGCCCTGCTGGGAGAACAGACTGCCCAGCTTCTTTTCCGGCGCATTGAGAACCGGACCGGCAATCAGCAGATCATGCTCTCGACGACCTTGGTCATCAGAGCTTCTTCAGAGAGAAAGAGGTAATCGTATGTTTTCATCTGCCGTAAGGCACCTTTCTTTTTACCCGTTTGTGCAACCGCTTGCACGAAATCGTGTACGTTTTATGTTGGAAGCGGCCCCAGGAGATTTGAAGACATGTGAGCTGGTGTGGTGGAAAAGGACGAATGCAGCAGAGCAGCACAATGCACCGCTTCACATACGGATTGAGAACGGACGGGTGACGCAGTGGCAGACGGAAGTGGAATTTTCTGAGGAAGCGCACTATATCAAATATGGTTTTTTCCTGACGGATCGTACAGGAACCAGATACTGGCTGAACACCTATGGCCTGCAGGCTGAACCGGCAGCGGAAGGAAGTTTTGAAATACTTCAGATCAACCAGACGGACGTAAACACCATTCCGGACTGGAGCCGGGGATGCATCTATTATCAGATCTTTCCGGAACGCTTTGCCAGAAATGGAGTTGCCAGAGGAGAGTTTGCCCCCTGGGATGCGAGGCCAACGCGGGACAATTATCTTGGAGGTAACCTTGCCGGTATTATTTCACACCTTGCCTATCTCTCCGATCTTGGTATCGAATGCATTTATCTGAATCCGATTTTTCTGGGAGATTTCAATCATAAATATGCAACGACGGATTACCTGAAGATCGACCCCATGTTCGGAACAGAGCCTGAACTGACAGAGCTGGTAGAAAAGGCGCATGGTCTGGGCATCCGAGTCATCCTGGACGGTGTTTTCAACCATACCGGTATCCATTTTTCACCATTCATGGATCTGATGGAAAAAGGACAAAACAGTGCATACAAGGATTGGTTCTATCCAAAGCAGTATCCGATCCGGGTGGATGCATCCTGTTATGAGTGTGTCGGTGATTATCCCTACATGCCGAGGCTGAACGGGGAAAATCCTGAAGTGCGGGCTTATGTACGTGATGTCCTGATTTACTGGATCGAACATACGCATATTGACGGATGGCGTTTTGATGTTGCCGACGAGCTGGATCGTCATGCGGTGACCTGGTGGCGGGAAGAAATCAAGCGAAGATATCCGGAGGCCGTGCTCCTGTGCGAAACCTGGGGCGATGCCTCCAGACTGCTCGGAGCGGATGGATTTGACTGTGCCATGAATTATCTGTTCAGGGATGCAATGATTGATTATTTTGCACATGGAACCATCACGGAAACAGAACTGGCCAACCGCCTGAACAGCATGCTGATGCGTTATCTGGATGAAACCAATCTGTCCATGTATAACTGTCTTGGCAGTCATGATACGGCACGTTTTCTCACAGAAGCCGGCGGTGACACATGGAGACTGCGATTGGCAATGGCTTTTCAGATGCTCTTTCCGGGTGCACCTGCGCTATATTACGGAGATGAGCTTGGAATGACCGGAGAGAACGACCCTGGCTGCCGTGGAGGAATGGTCTGGGATAAACCAGACCAGAACCTGCTGAGCTGGGAAAAGGAACTGATCCGTATGCGGAAGCAGCATCCTGCGGTGCGCAGGGGAAAATACACTGTCCTGATGGCGGAAGATCACATCTTTGCATTTCTCAGGGAAAACGAAAAGGACCGTGTAGCAGCTGTTTTCAACACAGGCGATCAGATGAAACACCTGGACTTCGCGGAAATGGCAGGATCAGTCGACGTCCTGCCCCATTCCGTAAAGATCATAAATCCATCATGAGGAGGAGAACCAATGCGTACCTTCAAGAAAATCCTTGCTGTGATGCTTGCCTGCATGATGCTGCTGTCAGCAGGGTCTGCACTTGCTGAGGGTGAGGCAGTGACCATCAACTTCTGGCATCACTACAGTGCCCAGTCAGCAGAAAACGAAACTCTGATGAATGTGCTGATTCCCGCGTTTGAGAAGGAAAATCCAGGTATAAAAGTCAATGCCGTTTCCCATGAATGGGCAGAACTGCATGACAAGATTCTGGTCAGTGCGAATTCCAATGCGCTGCCGGATGTAGCCCGCTGTGATATTGCCTGGCTCCCTGAATTTCAGAAGATGGGGGTTCTGGTTGCGCTGGATGAAGCCATGCCCGATTTTGCCGAGGTGAGCGGAAAACTGCTGGACAGTGCCATGTCCACGGCTGTGATTGGAGGACATTACTATGCGCTTGCTCTGAACACCAACAGTAAGATTGTCTTCTATAACAAGGCCATGCTGGAAGCGGCAGGCGTGGAAGTGCCTGTGAGTATGGATGCATGGATTGAGGCTGTGAAAAAGCTCTCCGGGGAAAATGCCAACGGACAGCAGGTTTGGGGCTGGAACGAGCCAGCACTCGCAGGATGGAATATCTGTCCGTTTATTTGGAGCTTTGGTGGCGCACTGACCAATGAGGATCAGACGGTAGCCACAGGCTACATCAACGGTTCCGAGACGGTGAAAGCGATCGAAACCTTTGCTGAGCTTGTAAAAGCCGGGGCAATCACTGGCTTCAATGCCGGCGATATTCCCATGACGGATGGATTTGGCACTGGGCGTTATGCCATGATGCTGGAAGGCCCCTGGAAGTCGGCTGAACTTGCAGGTGCATATCCTGATGTCGCGTATGGTACGGCTCCGATTCCTGCAGGTGAAGGCGGCAGCATTTCTGTGCTGGGCGGAGAGGATATTGCCATGTTTAACAGTGCAAACAAAGAAGCTGCATGGAAATTCATGCAGTTTATGACCAGTGAGTACGCCGAAACGGAGATGGCCAAGTGCGGCCAGATTCCTGTGAACAAGACAGCGCTTGAAAGTGAGACGGTTAAGAACGCAGACTATGCACCGTTCATTGAAGCAATCCAGACCGCGAAGGCGCGCCCGACAGTGGCAGCATGGAGCGAAATGGACAACGGCCTGCAGGTTGCCCTGCATGCTGTCGTTACCGGCGAAAAAACTGCGCAGGAAGCGATGGATGAACTGGCATCAGCCTGGGATGCTCTGCTGAAATAAACCTGGTTCGGCAGCGGAAGGAAGCAACCTTCCGCTGCCGGTTTGGAGGATAAGCCTATGATCACAAAATCCCGCGTCAACAGGATACAGATACTCGGACTGCTGACGCCAGGGCTTCTTCTTTTTGGTATGTTTACGGTATACCCGATCATCCGTCTTTTCTGGATGAGCCTGTGTGATATGAGCTTTTCGTCCATGCTCACTCAGCCATATGCAGGCATGATGAATTACAGGGAGGTTTTTCAGGATACGACGTTCTGGACTGTGTTTATCAACAGCGTCGTCTATACGCTGATCACAGTTCCCGGGCAGATGGCACTCGGCCTGTTCATAGCGATTCTTCTCAATGGCATCAGGCGCTTCAGTGTGACTTTCAGGGTCATCAATTATCTCCCTGTGGTAACGTCCTGGGTGATTGCTTCTCTTGTGTTCAGGTACATTTTCAACACAGAAGGTTTGCTCAATTATTTCCTGTGGAAAATCCTTGGCATTACGTCCTCCAATATCCGCTGGTTGGATACACGCTGGAGCGGATTGAGCGTGGCAATGATCCTCGGCATCTGGAAGGGGATCGGATGGAATATGGTGATCTTTCTGGCTGCGTTACAGCAGGTGCCGCAGGATCTCTATGAGGCGGCTGAAATTGACGGCTGTGGAGGATGGAAGAAATTTACATGTGTCACGCTTCCGGCAATTCGTGGTACCATCCTGTTTGCGCTGATTGAACTGACAATCGGCGGGTTTAATGTATTCACTTCGATTAAAATGATCACGGGTGGAAAACCTGCCCACCAAACGGATACGCTTCTGACCTGGATGTACTACAAGGCGTTCAGCACGGGCAAATTTGGCTATGCGGCTGCCTTGAGTTTTGTGATGGCATTGTCCCTTGGTCTTCTTGCCATTGTACAGTTCCGTATGATGCGGAATAAGAACGAATGAGGAGGACGGTGCAATGAAAAGCAGAAATGCTGCAAAAATCAGAAGTGCTGTCATCCGCTACATGCTTCTGGCAGCCGGAACGGTGATTTTCACCCTGCCGATGATTTATATGATTTCGACATCTCTGCGGCCCAATGGTGCGCTTTATGAATATCCGCCACGTTTTTTCCCGAAATGGGAAGCGCTGACGCTGGAAAACTATGACTATATCCTTCATCAGAGCAAATTCTACCTGAACTTTCTAAATTCTGCGATGGTTTCTGTATCGACCATTGTTCTGGCTGCAGCTGCAGGCTCAGCAATGGCATTTGTCCTTGGAAAATTCAAATCCCGTCTGACAAGGATTCTGTTCGGCTTTATCGTCCTTACAATGATTATTCCCGGGACAACAATGATTGTTCCTCAGTTTGAACTGGCAACAAAACTCGGGCTTGTGAACCAGCTTCTGGCATTGATTCCCTTCTATACGGCCTGGGTGATTCCCTTTTCAACGTTCATGATCAAGGGTTTTATGGAAAATATTCCGAATGAAATCATGGAAGCGTGCTGGATTGATGGTGCCGATGTATGGACCGTCTATTTCAGGATCGCCCTTCCATTGGCATCGCCGGCTATTGCCTCTGTCAGTATCTTTAATTTCCTGACAGCGTGGGAAGAATACCCCTGGGCGAATACAGTGATCAATGACAACAGCAGGCGTATTTTGCCCATTGCCATTGCCGGATTCTTTGGTCAGCATCAGTTTACCCAGTGGGGATATGTGTTTGCCATGTCTGTTCTTACGTTAATCCCTGTTGTCCTGATTTTTATTCTTTGTCAGAAGTTCTTTGTTCAGGGTCTGACCGCGGGCAGCGTCAAAGGATGATTAAGCCACTCCACACGGAGCGCATTATGTTTGAGCCTTCACAGACATAAGGCGCTTTTCTGCATAAGAAGATGTGCCTGAAGCATTCCTCTCACTCAGTTTAGCCGATCCAGATATGATGAATGAACACGCATGCCATGCTATTTGGTATGTATCCCCAGAATACGGAACTAGTGCACATGAAACGGACGAAATCTATTGATCATTTTCATCAATCGGGTTACAATGACCATGCTTTTGCATCATTCCGGATGATGAAGAGATGATCTGCGATGGCAGTAGCCGCAGACCTCTCTCAGAAATGAGGATTTCCATATGAAAATCAGGACAGCACTTCTTGCTCTTTTCTTTTCCATGCTGATTGTGTCCACAGCCTTCGCGACTGCAGACGATGGGACGATCCGCAGCTGGAACAAGGAAGAACAATGGCAGTATATCCAGTTTGGCCAGTACATGTATGAAAAGAACGGGGCCATGGCTCCCGTCGAATGGCGCGTGCTGTATGTCGAGGACGGCAAAGCACTCATCATTACCGAGTATGTGATTGATCTTTGCCAGCCGCATCACATGGAAAGCGAAGCGGACTATAATTATTACAAGGAAGTCAAACACAAGGGCCGTCTGAAGCCGATTATGAAGCTTTATGAGGATACGGGAATTCCTGCATGGTTCGATGAAGTGATGTGGCCAGTCCTGATTGGTGACGATCCCATCGGAAATGCGTTTGTGGATGATGGTCTGGGAAGGCTCTTCTGCATGACCAAGGAAGAATGGTCGAGGCAGGAATATGGTTTCCCGAAAAAATCAGACAGTGCCCCGAACCCGGCCCGGCTTGCCTACGTCACACCGTATGTCAAGAACAAGAAAATGTATGAGTGGTCCAAACCGATGGTTACCGTGGAGAAGGGAATTGTGGGTTCCTGTTACTGGACATCCACCATGCGTCCCGGCAACCGCCAGATGCAGATTGTCGGCATCAACGGGCATCTTTCGTGGGGCGGCGTGATCCGGCCGAACGTCGGTATCCGTCCTGCGGCAAGACTGGATCTTTCCATGTGTGAAATCAAGTCAGGCAGCGGAACCGAGAAGGACCCGTATGTCATTGTCTATGCAGGTCAGTAAACAGTGTCCTGCATGGATGGAAAGGAAAGCAGCAGGCAGCGTCCTGCTGCTTTTTGGTAAAAAAAGGACTTGTCCGTTTGCCGGAGATGTGCAACAATAAAGAAGTTCGGCTGACATTTGGAAAAAGGCTCTCTCAGTCTCCAGCATGTCAGAGAACAGTCTTGAAAACAGTCCGCCTGTTCATATGCGATGTCCCTCAGGAAAAGTGATTCGGTGGAAGGGCCATCCTGCGGACGGCAGTATTGCTATCATAACAATGGAGGAAAAAACATGCTTGTTCCTGTCCTTTTGTTTCTTCTCGGACTGGCCCTTCTCATCAAGGGCGGAGACTGGTTTGTGGATGGCGCCACAGGCCTGGCACACCGTTTTCATCTTCCGGAACTTCTGATCGGTGCCACCGTGGTTTCCATT
>ONVN01000037.1 GCA_900321295.1 uncultured Eubacteriales bacterium | reverse complement strand
TGCTCCCTTGCGCTTCGCTACGCTTGGCGACGAATACCTGCGACCGGTCTTCCACCGGCAAGAATTAAGGCATGCCCGGCACACTAGAATAAAAAGCAGCTGGAAACTGATCCGGCTGCTTTTTTTTTTGGCACTTATTCAGTGGCCATGGACATCGTATTTGTCCAATAGACTTGATTGTAGATATCCGTGATCCGATAGGTAATGCGGAGATTCAAATCTGCAGGAAGGAACGCATCGGATACAGTGATGCTGTCTCCCACCGTAACCGGTTTTCCAAAGATATAGGAGTTCGAATACGTTCCATCATAGGAATAATAATCGCAGACGAATTGAAGAATATCTCCTTTTTGAATGGTTCCATCAACTTTGGCGATTGCTTCCGTTTCACCAGAAATGTAATCCGTCTGTGTGCCGGTAATATATCCATATTCATGCTCACTGTCAAATACGACCTGGAGATTGACACGTGTCCCGTTCAAAAGCGCAGGAATATAACCTGTATATCGGTAACCGCCATTTGTCAGCTTATCGCTTGTCAGATGATAATACGGCACAATCTGTCCATCAATGGAAAGCCATACACCGGAAAGATCTGCTATCAGGTTTCCTTCCGCATCGAAGGCATAGACATTATCCAGACCAAGGTCTATGAAGCCTTTTCCATCATCAACATAGATATTCTGATCAATCCCGCTGACCATTTCACGATTCGTCTCTGAAAGAGCCAGAATCATGCCATTATCTGAAGGTGTAAAGACAAGTTCTTCAGCATCAAGATGATTGTTCAACACATACTCGGTGATATCCTGATCTGAAAGGTTTCTGCCAAAAAGGAAATCAAGAGAACCCATCGAGCCCGTGTTGGAGGATGTTCCCCCAAAGAAACTCCCCAGAAGCTCATTGAGAAGATCCTCGGAAGAATAGGCTGAAGAATTCGAGTAACCGCCACCCATCAGCGAGCCTATCGGGCTGGAGTATCCGCCTGCTGCGATCTGTCCGCTTGATTCCAGGCTTGCAAAAGCACGGATACAGTCAGCGTATGCATCGTCCATTCCGATTTGCTGATAAGTTTTTACTGCTTTGTCAACATTACTGATCTTCTTGTACGGAAAATATACGGACAAACCATATGCATTGGTCACTCCGGAAACTCGATTGTATTTCACACAGGACTGAATGACTTCCGCAAGACGCTTTCCTTCCTGATTGCCCATTCTCAGAGCAAGGTCCGCAAGATCCACCTGATCGATCTTGGACGAGCGCGCAAATTCACGGCTTCCATTTCGTGCAGTCGAAACCGTTTTATATTCCTTATTCTGAATCAAGGAACTGATGGATTTGCTGAAATCAGAAAACGCCTGAGGCATCTGTGTCTCGAGCTGAGCCAGGTCAATAACACTGAGTGTCGTCGTCTGGCCGGGAACTCTTCGCGCACATGCCGTAACAAAATCGTCAACAATCTCTTTACCAATACTGGGCGTACCTTTTGATGTGTTTCTGCCAAGACTTGTGAGCCAGTCTGTATAATACCATCCAATTCCCGGCTCACTTTCTTCAGAAGCAATCATGTAGTCTGCGTAGCGGCTTGTCATCAAAGCAGTTTCAACAGTGGCCATCAGGCAGGCATCAAAACCGACAAAATCAAACTTCACGCCGCCGTCCTTCAGCGCAGTGTTCAGTCCGGCAAGTGACATTGCACCGGCAGAAGCATTTTTTTCATCATATCCATACCCGGTAACCGATCCGCCGCCATGATCCCACAGAATCAATTCATAACGGCTTGCCGGATAGTTGGAGGCGCAGTAACGGATAAATCCGGACAGGGTTGAAGGATTTGTCATGGATTTGGACCCATCATCGGCAACAAGTCTCTGCAGCTTCCCGTCCTGAACACGCCATATCTGATTGACGCTCGATGAAATGCCTGAGACTTTCCATGATCTGCAGCCACCTGTATAGACGATGATACGGACATTATCCCCATACGTGGCCCTTGCCATTTCCTGCAGGTCTGCGCTTGCCATGCCGCTGCGGCTTTCAAGATCGGTCCCGCACATATATACCATGATGGTAACCGTATCTTTTCCATTACCTGCAAGCTTTGTATAGCGCTCACGGGTTCCTGAAATTCCGGTGACGGTCAGATCGGAACTGTTCGTGTCGACGCTTTCGGTTATACCCGACAACGCCTGGGCATACCAGTTGGATGGTTTCTTCGTGGATTTTGCCTTTGGCGTCGCCGTTGCCTTACTCTTTGTCGCTTTCGGAGTGGCCGTTACAACTGCAGTTTTCACTGCAGTCGGTCTGATCGTTGCAGTTGGTTTGATTGTTGTAACTGGTGCCTGTGTAACAACCGCCACCGGTAAATCATATCCATTGTTCCCACCGTTGTTATCTGATCCCCCAAACAGCATGGAGCCCCCGCCCCCGAAGATAAGGAACAAAACAACAACGATCAGAATCGGGCTGAGTCCCCCACGCCTTGGGGATGGACGCTGCCCGGAAGATCCGGATGATGCAGGCCGTGTACTCGGTCTTGAATTCGTTGAATGGGAAGAACCAACCGGGGTCCTTCCAGCCTGCCCACCGGTGAAAACGCCTCCTGCATGACCGGTTGGTGTTCTCGGGCGGGACTGTGGGAATGAACTTTGCGATGATCTGCCGTTCGGAGTTCCCTGAGGTATGTTCCCTCTGCCCTGATGAGGCTCTGGATTTCGATTCGTCCCCTGACCTACGGGGCCAGTTCCTAATCCTTCCCCCGTTCTCTCAACTCCATGGCCCTGACCCGTCACTCGACGTTCTCTGCCGCCATTCCGGGGTTCACTCATCTTTCATCCTTCCTTTCGATTGAACGATTTCTGCATGCTGCACGAATTGTAAGTCTTTTTTACACCATCTTCAATAACCTTTTTTATTTTACATCGGAAATATCTGATAAACCACCTGTATTTCTTGCCATTCAAGTTCCCGGTTTTCTTCTTTTCTGGTATATTTTTTTTTTTGACTTTTTTACTGTATCGTGATAATATATCTGCGTACTGGACGACTGTGCCGTCCCCCGTTATGGGAAAAAACATCATAGGAGGAATTATCCATGAAAAAGTTCCTTTCTCTTGTCTTGGCTGTTGCCATGATGCTTTCTCTGTGCGTTTTTGCGCATGCTGAAGAATTCAAGGGCGAAGTGAAAGTATGGGTTGCTGAGGCCGTTGTTGACTTCACAAACCAGCAGATTGAAGCATTCAAAGCTGCTCATCCTGAATATGCCAATATGAATGTGACTGTTCAGGCTGTCGGCGAAGGCGATGCTGCCTCCAACATGATCACCGACGTCGAGGGCGGCGCGGATATCTTCGGTTTCGCTCAGGACCAACTGGCACGTCTTGTCGCCGCTGGTGCTCTCGAAGTTGTTGAAGAAAACAATGCTGCCGTCGTGGAAGCTGAAAATGACGCTGGTTCTGTTGCTGCCGTAAAGATGGGCGATGTCATGTATGCTTATCCTATGACCAGTGACAATGGCTATTTCCTGTACTATGACAAGAGTGTTGTGTCCGATCCTTCTGATCTGGACGCCATCCTTGCAGACTGCGAGAAAGCAGGAAAGAGCTTCTATATGGAAATCAACTCTGGCTGGTATCAGACGGCTTTCTTCTTCGGTGCCGGCTGCACACTGACCTATGATAGCGATGCTGATGGCAACCTGGTTGCCATGAACTGCAACTATGCTTCCGAAAACGGTGTCAAGGCTCTCAAGAGCATGATCAAGCTCGCACAGAGCCCTGCATTCGTAAATGGTTCTTCTGCTTCCAATGCGACCAACCTTGGTGCCATTGTTGACGGAACCTGGGATGCCAATACAGTCAAAGAAATGCTCGGCGAAAACTTTGCTGCTGCAAAGCTCCCTGTTGTTGATGGATTCCAGCTCGGTGGTTTCGGTGGTTTCAAAATGCTCGGTGTAAAGCCTCAGGTTGATGAAGCCAAGCTCGCTGCCTGTGACGCCCTTGCTGCTTTCTTGACCTCCGGTGATGTTCAGCTTGCCCGCTACAATGCTGTTCAGTGGGGTCCCTCCAATCTTGCTGCTCAGCAGAATGAAGTCGTCAAAGCCAACGAAGCTCTTTCTGCTCTTGCTGAACAGCTTGCTTTCACAACACCTCAGGGACAGTATCCCGGTGAGTACTGGGCTCTTGCTACCGCACTGGGCGATGATATCATTGCCGATAAGCTTGATAATGCGTCCGATGCTGATCTTCTTTCCACGCTGACTTCCTTCCAGGAAACTGCTGGCACCTACGTTAAGTAAAAGAAGATGATCAGGAGGACTGGACTTTCAGTCCTCCTTTTTGTAATGAAGCATGGAGGTCGCAATTCATGACGGATCTGGATTATCTTAAGCTCAGCAAACCCGCTAAAATGGGTTACAACTTTCTGGGCTTTCTCAAACGGATCCCCATGGGATTCGTTCGTGGAGTTCAGAAGCTGTTTCTTGCAATCTGGCATTTGCTTAGTTTGTTTGGTGCAAATGTCAAAGATGTTTTTCTGACGTTTATTCACGGAGACTGGAAAACCCGCCTTTCCTATCTTGTGATGGGCTTTGGCAACTGTGCCCGCGGCCAGTGGCTCCGGGGCATTCTGTTTTTCGTGTTTCAGACAGTTTTCAATCTCTATATGTTTAACTTCGGGCTTCCCTATCTGGCAAAGTTCAGCACACTGGGAGATATCCCGACAACCAAAAAAGGCCGTGTTACGGTCTATGGAGATAATTCATTTTTCATTCTTCTCTATGGTATTCTGACCATTTTCTTTATTCTGGCGTTTATTTACACTTGGCGAGTCAATGTACGGCAGAATAAACTCGGGCAGCAGTATCTGAAAGAAGGAAGAAAACTTCAGACCAGCAAGCAGGATCTTCAGGCCATGGCGGATGAGCAGTTCCACAAGACGCTGCTCGCGCTTCCTACGCTTGGCATCTTTACGTTCACAGTACTTCCCATTATCTTCATGATCCTGGTTGCATTCACAAATTTCGATTATGAACATCAGCCGCCGTCCAAACTGTTCACCTGGGTCGGATGGGATAACTTCCATACACTCCTTTCCACCAGCGGTGCAAACTACGGCGATACATTCCGTCAGGTTCTGTTCTGGACATTGGTCTGGGCATTCTTTGCCACCTTCCTGAATTATTTCATGGGCATGCTGGTTGCCATCATGATTAACAAGAAGGGAATCCGCTTCAAGAAGATGTGGCGTACCATTCTTGTTATGACGATTGCTATCCCTCAGTTTGTCTCCTTGCTCTATGTGTCCAAGATGTTTGCTGCTGACGGACTGATTAACGGCACCCTGATGCGCTGGGGATGGATAGCGCAGCCCATACCATTCTGGACCAACGCACATTGGGCAAGATTCACTGTCATCCTGATTAACCTCTGGATTGGTATCCCCTATCTGATGCTCATTGCGACCGGTATTCTCATGAATATTCCGGCAGACCTCTACGAGAGTGCACGTATGGACGGTGCAAATGCCTTCCAGATGTATATGAAAATCACCCTTCCATATATGCTCTTTGTAACCGGGCCATACCTTTTGACTTCCTTTATCGGAAACATCAACAATTTCAATGTTATCTTCCTGCTCTCTCAGGGAAAACCGCTTTCTCTGGATCTTGCCGGAAACGCTGGGTATACAGATCTTCTGATTACCTGGCTGTACAAGATGACGGTTTCCGATACCAACTACAAAATCGCCGCAGTCATCGGTATTCTGGTCTTTATCATTACGGTCATCATCAACCTGGTGGTATATAACCTGATGCCTTCGGTGAAAAATGAGGAGGATTTCCAATGACGACGAAAAAGCCCAGCATTCCTGAAGTCGATATTGAAATCGACCAGGAAAAAGGTGTAATCAGGGAAGTCAAAACGGAAAAATACCTCAGAAGTAAAAAAGATCACGAAAAGCACGTCAACCGAGGCATTTATACCATCCTCATCATCATGTCCGTGATCTGGCTCGCTCCGTTTGTGTTTCTCGTTCTCCAGTCCTTCCGCTCTTACCTGACCGAAAGCGGTGGTATGGTTGACTATGTGATTCCGCATCATTTTTCTCTGGACAATTATCGTTATCTGTTTGAAGACGGCATGTTTTTCCGGTGGTATGGCAACACCCTGGTGATCGCCCTTGTCTGTGCCGTCATACAAACCTGTATGGTACTCTCCGTTTCCTATGCACTTTCGCGTATGCGTTTTCGTGGCCGCAAGCTATTCATGAATGTCGTTCTGGTTCTTGGCATGTTCCCTGGCTTCCTGACCATGATCGCGCTTTACTTCCTGCTCAAGCAGCTCGGTCTGACACAGGAAGGTGCTATACCAGGCCTGATTCTCATCTATTGTGCCTCCTCTGGCATGGGCTATTATATTTCAAAAGGTTTCTTCGACACGATTCCGAAATCACTGGACGAATCTGCCCGCATCGACGGTGCGTCCCGTGCCCTTGTATTCTGGAAGATCATTATGCCCATGTCCAAGCCGATTGTTATCTATACAATCATGATGGCCTTCATGGCCCCCTGGGGTGATTATGTCTTCGCCTCCTATGTTGCATTGGGCCGTGCGGAAAGCTATAACGTTGCCGTCGGTCTCTATCGCTGGGTCAATACGAATGACTATCAGGGCTTCTTTACCCGTTTCTGTGCTGGCGGTGTTCTGGTTGCCATTCCGATAACACTTCTGTTCATGTTCCTACAGAAGTATTATGTGGAAGGTGTAACCGGCGGCGCTGTCAAAGGTTAATGGGCTGAAAAGAAAAGGAGGACTTCTTATGGCAAGTGTAACACTTGAACATATCAAGAAAGAATATGATAATCATGTGGTCGCAGTACATGATTTTAATCTTCGTATCCGCGACAAGGAATTCATTGTTTTCGTCGGGCCGTCGGGCTGCGGCAAATCGACAACGCTGCGCATGGTTGCCGGACTTGAGGACATCTCAGGCGGCACCTTGAAAATCGGGGACCGCGTCGTAAATGATGTTGAGCCGAAGGACCGCGATATCGCCATGGTTTTCCAGAACTATGCGTTGTATCCGCATATCACCGTATATGAAAACATGGCCTTCTCTCTGCGCATTCGAAAGATGGACAAAGAGGAAATCCACAAGAGAGTGTGTCAGGCTGCTGAAATTCTTGGCATCACCGAATACCTTGCCCGCAAACCGAAACAGCTTTCCGGTGGCCAGCGCCAGCGTGTTGCCATCGGACGTGCCATTGTCCGCGAGCCTCAGGTTTTTCTTATGGATGAGCCCCTTTCAAATCTGGATGCCAAGCTCCGCAATCAGATGCGTGCAGAGATCATCCTGCTGCGCAAACGAATTGATACCACCTTCATTTATGTCACGCATGACCAGACGGAAGCCATGACGCTTGGTGACCGTATTGTTGTCATGAAAGATGGTTACATCCAGCAGGTCGGTACGCCCCAGCAGGTTTTCGATACACCGAAAAATCTGTTTGTCGCAGGTTTCATTGGTTCCCCTCAGATGAACTTTATCAAAGCCAAGCTTCAGGAAAGCGGAGGCAAATACGCCGTCGAAGTACTCGGTATCCGTGTTCCACTCGAGGATGAACACTGCGCCATTCTCAAGAGCAAGGGAATTCGTTCTCAGAATATCATCATGGGTGTTCGTCCGGAACATACAACGGTATCCTTTGAGAAAAATGCAAACACCATCCGTTCAAAGATTCAGGTCGTTGAAATGATGGGTTCAGAGCTGCATATGCATCTTACGACGGATTCCGGAGACAACATTATTCTCCGTCTGCCAACGATCGACCTGACCCGTGAACAGCGTGCAGCACTGAAGGGTGGAAATGAGCTGTATTTTACATTCCCGAGCAAAGTCATACATATTTTTGATCCCGAGTCGGAAATGAGTCTTCTTTATAATGAAAATGAAGAGGACCAGTAAAACGTATGGTATGAAAAAGGCACTGGTGGAAACATCAGTGCCTTTTTTGCTGCCGCGTTTTTTCAGTTTTCAGGCGTAAGAACAACCGTTGTTACGGCGTTGGCAACCATGTTCATCCTGAAGGTATCCGACAAATGACCGGCTTGTTCACACAATGCCCATTTCTCACCTTCTGCCATGCCTCCGGATGTCCGGTATGCCTCCATGGACCAATAATTTCCCATGGAAGTCAAGTCCAGTTCCACCTCGACGGTTTCCGAAGATGCATTCACATATACCAGCGTAATTTTCCCATTCACCGGATTGATGGCAGCAAGGCTGTGAGATGAAGAGGACAAAAGCTCATCGCCCGGCCGGATAAACCTTGAGAACTGTCCAAATGCGTAATACTTCATGGTATGGATTAAAGATACCCTGTCATGGTCAGCCACAGACAGTCCCCAATAGCCACCGTTAACATTCACCATGCCAGAATCCCGGTTTCCCTTGTATCCATCAGCACTGATATGATTGTCAATAACCTGCCATAGAATCCATGCGGAAGGCTGCAGTCCGTTCATGTCATCCACAATGCGCTGTGCTAGCCACAATGCTGCACCCATTTCGCCGCCGTTGCCCAACGTGTCCCCGCCGTCAACTTCAGACATCCACAAACCTTTTCCCTGCTTAAACGCAAGTTTACTGAGCGGTACACGGCCAGCACCCTGATAGGTATGAACATCAATCCGATCCACGGCCTCCTTCGCCTCTTCGGACAATGCATACCACGAGTTCAGCTGCGTGTCCAGCGATGTTTCATCCGATGCAGGAAGAAGGACATGCTCCATACCCGCACGGTCCAGCTCCTGTCGTACAGCCAGAAGAATGCGGGACTGCGAGGCCCCTGGACTGAACCTGCATCCTTCCTGTTTCGGGCTGTATGCCTTCCAGTAATTGGTATAAGGCTCGTTCATAGGTTCCAGACTCTGTACCCGAATCTTCCATACATTTTCAAAATGCTCTGCCACGCCAACCAGATACCGGGCAAAAGCATCATACGCATCCTCTCTGAGATTGTCCATGTTGGGATTTGTATGTCCGGATGAACATCCGCTCACCGTCAGGAAATAAGGTGGTGAATTAGAAAACAATTCCACAATGAGTTCCTCTCCGGTCTTTTTCAGCGCCTTATCCAACACATTTCGCTGACCTGCATCTTTCTCCCAGTCCCAATCCCATTGGTATTCTCCACTTGCCTCATCATAGGACGGATGAACTGCAAAGCCATCCATGGCGGAGTCAGTTCGTGTGATATGATGATGGCTTTCGTCGTCACCGCCCCCGATATTGTATCGGACAATGTTCAGCCCAAGACCTTCTTTCGCATCGAAAAAAGCCGTGGCTGCCATCTCTGCCAATTCGTCCGAATAACCGATGCGGTTCGCCCACCAGCATAAACTTGTACCCCATCCTTCAAAGGGACGCGACTGCTCATACCGGTGAATCTGAACTGTTTCTGCCTTCGCTGCCCCAGTTAGCACGAACAAAGCTGTCATGATGATCACCACATACCTTTCGAATCTTTTCTTTTTTCTCATGTCCTTCACTCCCATGTTGGATTTCCGGCCATCCGTCCGAATGCGCCTGTTTCTGTCCTTCATGACCCGAAGCAGGCATGGTTTTCAATAAAAGAACACATTGCTTGTTTTACATGCATTGTATAACACCCTGTTGTTTTTCACAATATACTTTCTGACGCTATTCGGACGGCATATGGATCTGCATTCTTTCCCTCTGCATCTGGGAAGGTTTGTTCACTCTTTCTTCAGCTTGTACAGATTTGTTTTCTTTTTTCGCGACAAACCTTTGTCCGTATGCTATAATTATTTGCAAGAAAGTACGTACAGGAGGAATCGTTCATGATCACAAACGACAGAGGCATACGTGACCTGAAGCACGACATTGCAACCGAAGTCTGCAAATTAGCCTGGGAAGGTGCACTAACGGAAGAGAACCGGGAAAAAATTGTTTTAAAAATCAGTCCAGGGCCAAAACCGGAATATCGTTGCTGTGTGTACAAGGAACGTGCTATCGTCCGTGAACGTATCCGTCTTGCCAGCGGCCTGAACGCCGATGTAACAAACGACACGAAAAATGTTGTGCAGGTTATCCGCCCTGCCTGTGACGACTGCCCAACTTCAACCTATTCGGTTACAGACAATTGCCGTTTCTGCCTTGGCCGTGCATGTATCAATTCCTGTCGTTTCGGTGCTATCTCAAAAGGTGAAAGACGCATGCAGATTGATCCGACCAAATGCAAAGAGTGCGGTCTGTGCGCCAAAGCATGTCCCTATGGTGCCATTATCCATCTTGAACGTCCGTGCAAAAAGATATGCCCTGTCGGAGCCATCAGCTGGGATGAATACGGTTTCTGCAATATTGACGAAAGCAAGTGCGTGCATTGCGGACATTGTATTCATGCCTGCCCTTTCGGTGCGATTGGAAGCCGGATTTATCTCGTTCCCATTATCGAAGCCATTAAAGCAGGACGTGAAGTCTACGCAATGTGCGCACCAGCTTCAGAAGGCCAGTTTGGCAAAGACATCGGCATGCCCTCTCTTCGGGAAGCCCTGAAAAAAGTTGGTTTTGCAGACATGATCGAAGTCGGTCTTGGTGCTGACATGACTGCAGCCTATGAAGCAAAAGAGTGGATTGAAGCCAAAAAGGAAGGACGGAAGATGACCACTTCCTGCTGCCCTGCTTTTATCAGTCTTCTCCGCCATCAGTTTCCACAACAATATGAAGAAAACAAATCCTCCACAGTCAGTCCGATGGTCGCTGTCAACCGTTACCTGAAAGCAACGCATCCGGGATGCTTAACCGTATTCATCGGACCGTGCATTGCAAAGAAAGGTGAAACGCTGAATGAGTTCATAGTGGATAATGCAGATTACGCCATTACCTTCGGTGAAATGACCAGCTTGCTGGAAAGCAAAAACATCCAGCTCAGCCCCATCCCGGAAGAATACCAGGAGGCTTCTCTGTTTGGCAAGAAATTTGCTTCTTCAGGCGGAGTCGCTACAGCCGTCCTGGAAGTCATGAAGGAGATGGGCGAAGATACTTCTGACATCAAGCTTCTCGCCTGCACCGGCGGTGCCGAATGCAAAAAGGCCCTGATGATGCTGAAGGCCGGCACATTGAAAGAAGACTTTATTGAAGGCATGATGTGTCCGGGCGGCTGTGTGGGCGGACCTTCAAGACAAAAGACAGATCTTGAAATTGCCAAAGCACGCACCGAGCTTCTGGACAAAGCTGACAAAAGAAATGTTCTGGAGAACCTCAAAAAGTACCCCATGGACTCTTTCAGCATGTACCGCGACGGACATATGGAATAATTGCTTCCAATGTTTGTCCGCAACCTCCATACAAAAAAGGAGAAGGCTGTCAAACAGCCATTCTCCTTTTTTGTATGCCATGCTCCCCCTGTCTCATTGGTTATCCTCCACACTGGGGGGTGGGGTCATCGAAACATCAACTTCTGACAGGATTGGAACCTCATTTTCCGGGATCCAGGTCATCAGAAAGCAGTTAATGTACCATGTATTGTTCTGAAGTTTATATGAGAACATGCGGGTCTGCTCTTCCTTCTGCTCTTCCTGCGGAATTGTCTTCATATCCCAGGCTTTCTTGGCATTCATATCATAATCATGAATATACATTCTGACCGTGTTTGACATATTTCCTTCGATCGTCGTGAGTCTGTAACGTCCTTCGCCAAGATCCTGAATGTCATAAACAACTCCAACATGATATGCTCCGCCAGATCCTCTCTGCCCATAAACAACTATGAAACCTTTCTGCGGTACATTCGTTACCCGGTTCATACGCATATATCCCGTGATCATTTTGCCAACACTGGCCTCTTTCAGGTGAACAATCCCTTCCACATCGCCTCGCACATTATCCGTGAATGCGACCTGACGGATACCAGCTTCCATGGTACACCATGTGACAAAACCCGCACACCATCCCCAGTCGTATTCATTAAGCCATTGCGTATATTTATTGCTCCGTTTCAATTCCTTTCCAGCCACATCGGTCCATTCACGATGTGCGATCTCCAGTAAATCCTGGATCTGATCCGGTAAATGCTCCTGAACTTTTCGTGTAATTTCAACGGGCAGCGGCGTCGGGGTCGATGCGGCCTTCCCGTTCAAAAGAAAACAGCTCACATAGAACACTACAAGAATTCCCATCGTGATAAGCTTCCGAAGCATATAAACCTCCTTGAATTTTCTTATCTTTCTGTTCTTGCCCAGAATGCCCTTTACCTCTTGTTTTCAGCAAGGAACAAGCATTCGGAACGAGATGAAACAGTCTGCATTTTGTATGATATCAGACCTTTTATTCCACCACATTTCCAGTGGCTTGCTCTTTTTACAGTTCTTTGGCCGTACGATTTGCTTCAATGACAATATACCTGATTCCACATATTTTTACAAGTATGACAAAAAGCATTGCTGAACACAGCAATGCTTTTTGTCGACTTTTCTAGGCGATTTTCATTTTGGACTCCAGGCTGCCGGCTTGTCTTCTGTTTGCCAGTGTCACCAATCATCTTCTGATGATTCGAACAAAATCCGTGGAAATGCATCTGCATCCTTCCACTCAAATTCAATTCTCGAACATAAGCTGCACAAGGCCGAATGGCGCAACATCAAATTCGGCACAATCGGA
Source organism: uncultured Eubacteriales bacterium (assembly GCA_900321295.1). Taxonomy (GTDB): domain Bacteria; phylum Bacillota; class Clostridia; order Christensenellales; family Aristaeellaceae; genus UBA2943. The sequence goes on along the minus strand of ONVN01000037.1, from coordinate 1,627 downwards.
ATGTGTCGTAACTCTTCCGATTTCTTTCCCTTCCATGTCCGTAAGCATGGGATTTTTCAGCGAATCCATATGAACAACAATATGGTCTTCCCTGCCTTCCAGTTCAAACAGGCGCATAACCATCTTCCCGCCAACCCGTGCAAGAGAGGAAACGAAACTTGTCGTGCTTTCCACTTTCACCAGCTGTCCGTTAGGGGCTGTCTTTCCTGGATGAATTCCTGTTGAACATACCACCAGAGGATGGTTGAGTGCACGAGAAGTATCCTTCAGTGCTTTGCGACCGCTTTCCTCAACACCAACCCACAATGTGATGGTGTGGATGCCGCGTTCAGGATACGGGTCAGGATATCGTGCTGAATTGATCAATGTCAGGGAAAGTCTTCCTTCATCGCAGCGATATCCGTATTTGCAATCCGAAGAGAGGAAAAGTGACCTGTTGCCGAAAACACCGGCTGCAAAAGTCAGTGCAGGCTTATCCTGAGCAGAAGTTTCCCGTTCAAGAACACCGCCCGGCACATCCATGGTCATGCTCTGAGCTGCGCAAGGGAGATCATAAGCCAGTACAGGCACCATACTGCCCGCCTCTGATGCTTCATTCCAGTCAATTTTTAACTGAAACTGAATTGCCTTTGAACCAGCATTCAGGGACACTTTCGTCCGCACGGTCGACGCCCGTACCTTCTGCGTTAATTCGAAGCCCTGGCTGATTCCGAAGGAAAAAGGTTTAATGGACACAGTTTCAAGCGGCATAGCCTTCAACCAGCGTCCAATATGCCAGGCATCGCTGCTTGCACCTTCCGTATCCACCATAACGAGACCAGCGCTTTTTCCTTTTTCTATTCTTTCGCTCTTCGATGCCTTATCTGTCAGTGAAACAAGCGCTCCGCTGCACCTTGAAAAAACAGCCCGTATCCATTCATTTTCAAGGACAAGATCCTCCATGGGGAGTTCCGTGCGCTCATCTGCAAGACGGAAGGTTGGATAGGATTCTGCATCACGCTCATCCACACATAATGCCGTATATCCAAATCCTTGCATATGGACTCTTGCAAGAAGTCTTATTTTCTTGTGGTCCCAATAAGGTTCCCGTTCTTTTGTAAGAAGCGCAAACGGAATCGGCTGACCATCTGCATCATAAACACAGATCCGGTTCAGATCAAAAGGCCAGTCCCATACCGTGATCTCCACACATTCGTCCCGCTCGGTCGATGTCGGATTATAAACCGCATACACGCGGCTTCTTCCCCTTCCCCTGTCGGGGTTCGGAACACCTGCATACGCTTCAATCCCATATCCGGCACCGGCGCCCTCTGACTGGCTTCCCTGCATGTCTCGAAGATGAAAACAGGATGTATCCATCTTCTCCCCCAGCATCGTCATAGCCTTGGAGGCAGCCGTGTTGGCGACGGCCATGCTGTCTGCATAGAGTCCCATCGCATGCTCACGGGTTTCCTGTACGCAGGATCCTGTCAGAATATCATGGAAATGGGTAAAACAAACATTTCTCCATGCCCGTTCAGAACCGTATACTTCCGTTCCTGCCATAGCGCAGAGCGCTTCTGCATCCAGCAACGCTGCCTCCGTTCGGCGGTTTCCACGCTTGATTCTGGACTGCGTGGAATAGCAC
>ONVN01000141.1 GCA_900321295.1 uncultured Eubacteriales bacterium | reverse complement strand
GCTCTTTCCTCTTCACTCCCCAGGAGCGACGGGAAACGGATGCCCGCATCCTCCAGATACTGTTCCTGTTCCTCTTCTTCCAGCCTCAGGTGTCTTTCTTCCAGCTCCCGGACTTTCCGGTCCAGCACCTGAAGTTGGTCTTCCATCTTCGAGACACGTTTCAGAAGGAGGCTGTTCCCGCCGGCACGGTCTGCATCCTGCTCCATGGCCGGACAGGCTTCCTGCCGGAGATTCTCCAAGGCCTGCAGAACTTCCTGATATTTCTTCTCCCAGCGCATCTTTTCATTCGCCTCCCTGTGCTTCCAGGCCTGCCCGCCTGTTCATTTCCTTCTCCACAGCATTCAGGGTCCTGAAGAAGCGTCCCGTAGCCACGGCAGGTCCCATGAGGAGAAGGCCGAAGATATTCCAGCCGAACATGTGCCACCAGGAGGTATGCGGTCCCGGAATGCCAAGCTCCAGGGCTTTCGCTTTCAGTTCCTCGGAAATCTGTGCCATCCAGATCAGAGGATAGACAAACAGGGTCGGAATGCCCCGCACATAGGCCTTTCAGTACGGCAGGACCGGGTGCCCCAGAATGAATTCCAGTTCCGCCTGCAGGCCGCCCCGGGGCATATAGATCAAGAAAAACAGGCCCGCTGTAAAGAAGTCAACCATGCCCAGAAGAAAGCCCGGACGGTTGGTATGCCTGAACTTCATTTTTTGTACGCCTCATAGCACCACTGTGCGATTTCTGTGATCAGATCCGCGGGCAGCTCCCGTGTATAGGGCAGCCGGATGGTGCCCTTGCTGACATCAAAGCCTTCCAGTTTTTCGGCAAATACCGTCGTGGCTTCACCGCCCGGGTACAGCCCGATGTGCTTTTTCGAGGCCGCAAAATGGATGATGTTCCGGCCTTTTTTGTAGGTGGGCATGGACCAGGAGATGCATTCTTCCGCATCCGGAATGGCCGTATGGATGATTTCCCGGATCTCCCGGAGTTTTCCCTGAACGCTCTCCTCCTGCATGGCGATATAGCTGTCGATCGTATCCGGCCGGATGCAGTAATGATCCTGGTCCTGCCGGGCAAATGCACGCCCGCATTTGGGACATTTCCATGTCATCTGAACACTTCCTCTCATGCTTTCCGGACCGGATGCCGAAGCACCGTCTTCCGTTTTTCCGGTTCAACCTTTCTCGCATCGCTGAGATAGATTTCGTGATGCATGCGCTGGTCCGTAATGTCCAGCACATATCCCTGCTCCTCCATATACGCATGCATCTTCTCCATGGTGGCGGGTTCATCGTCATAGGAACCGATGTGCATGCACTGCACGCACAGGCCTTCGTCATACCGCATGAATTCCACTCTGGAGAAATCCTGCCCTTTCTTCCGGGCCGCTTCGCTTTTCGCCCAAAGAACGTCATCTTCGGTCACAAAGTCCGGAAGACGGATGACGGAGAGAAACCGGAAGGTTTCCTTGTGGGCATAATCGATGCCCTTCACGCCGTCCTGCCACCAGAATCCCTCGAGGGGCGGAACGACATAGTCAAAATAGCCTTCGATCCGGTGGTCCCCCATTTTGCTCATCTTGATGGTGAAGGCCACCCCATAGAGCAGACCGATGGACTGCTTGTATTCGCTGTCTTCCGCATTCGGGTCGCCCTGGCCACGGACCGCGAGGTAATTCATGGGCGGAATCGTCAGGATGCCCGGCTTGTTCTTCGGCATGTAAAACTCTTTGTATTCTTTCTTGAAATCAAAAGCCATTTTGTCCTCCGGGGGCAGAAAGGCCCTCCGTTCCGCCACCCCGTCCGCAAATGGGATGGAGAAAGGAGGGCAGGTGAACACCTGCAGGTGTTGCTCTTCTGTCCTTGATTTTTTATGTATAGAAAGTAACCGCAAGCGGGCAAAAAGTCAAGCGCGGATTCCGGCGGCTCCCCTTTTCAGCACCTTCTGCCCATGTCCCGTGCCTCGGAAAGTGCCGGATGGTCCGGCTTTTCTCCGGCAGCCGTCACACCGCCCATGAACACAGATCCGGCCATATGGGCCCGCTCAAAGCACGCCACCCAGCCTTCCACGCCGCGGAGGGCTCTCTCCGGCACGTATTCCTCATCCTCGGCCGCCGAGGAAAGGAAATAGACATCGGTAAAGGCATAGTCACTGGGAAAGAGCGGGTTCAGACGGTCAAGCATCGTCTTCAGCTGCCCGGACATCTCATAGTAATAAATCGGCGAGGCAAACACCAGCACATCCGCGTGAAGGGCCTTTTCGCAGATCTCCACGGCATCGTCCCGGATCACGCATTTCTGCGTCTTCTGGCAGGCAAAACACCCGCGGCAGAACCCGATGGTCTTGTTCCTGAGGGATACCATTTCCACCTCATGTCCGGCTTCCCGGGCACCTTCTGCAAAGGCCAGGCACAGGGCCTCGGAATTACTGTTTTTTCTCGGACTGCTTGAAAGAATCAGGACCTTTTTCATAGTTTCTTTCCTCCATTATGACATTTTTTCGGCCCGCACCAGCAGCATCATGGGCCGCTGCATTTCCTCCGGCATCGCCGCCCGCCATGCTTCCGGCGGCATGACCTCTTCCACGGCTGTGAGACGGAATCCCGTGCGGATCAGCCCCATCAGAATCTGTGTGAGCGTATGATGGTATTTCGTGACCGTGCGCCCCAGGAACACGGTCTGCCGCTCACCGGGATAGAAGTAATCCACGACAGGCCAGCTTCCGTCCGGGGCAAATTCCTGCCGGCGTCCCGCGGTAAAGGATGGATGCTCGATGTTCATGAGGAACATCCCTCCGGGAAGCAGGGTCCGGTAAATCCGGGCATAGACCGGTTCCAGATCCTCCACATAATGCAGAACAAGGTTCGAAATCACCAGGGAATAGGTGTTTTCCGGAAAGGCAAAATCCTGCACGCTGCAGACCCGATACCGGATCCTGTCTTCCGCATTGCGCCGCTTCGCTTCCTCAATCATCCGGCTGCTCCGGTCAATTCCCGTCACATGGGCTGCCCCCTGCTCCACGGCATACCGGCAGTGCCAGCCGTATCCGCAGCCCAGGTCCAGCACATCCTTGCCCTTTACCTCCGGAAACAGCTTCTTCATCTGGGGCCACTCCCCTGCTGCTTCCAGCCCGTACCGGCTCCGGTCCATGCTGGCATAGGCCGCAAAAAAATCCGGATCATTGTAGTCCATCATGGGGATTCCTCCTCCTCTCTTTCGGAAGGTTCAGACGTTTCCGGGGGTGACGGCTCTCTCCAATGATCCAAATGCGGTCTGCCTCCACACGGCACGGACAGCACAGCACCTCAACCCCGGCGTGGGCTGCCGCCTCCAGGGCCATTCCGAAAGCCGGCTGCGTGCCATCATTGGGCAGGACGGTATGAATCCCGTTCATCTGGATGACAAAGCAGACCGAGCACAGATAGCCAGCCTTCTGGGCTTCCGCCAGTTCGTGCAGGTGCTTGACCCCTCTTTCGGTCGGTGCATCCGGGAACAGGCCCGTTCCGGCTTTCAAGTCCAGGGCCAGCGTACAGCCCTTCACTTCCCGCAGATATTTCCTGCCCTGTTTTTCCATGTAAAAATCGAACCGTGAATCCCCGTACCGGTATTCAGGTTTCACCCGATCGTAGTTTTGGCTTTCCAGAAAACGCTTCATCAGGAGATTCGGCGCAAGACTGTCAATGTTCACCCAGTCAAGCCCCTGCTTCCAGACCGAGATGAGGTCAAAGGCCGTCGCCCGGGCCGGATTCGCCGCTTTCTGCAGGGTGACGTCCGCTCCCGGGACCAGCAGTTCCTGCAGCCTGCCCGTGTTTTTTACGTGCACGGTTTCCGTTTTTCCTTCCACCAGGACTTCTGCTGCGAAGCGGTTCAGCCGCTTCACAAAGGTCCCCGGCAGGGTATGCTCATACTGAAGACAGGCCGTTCCGGCCATACCGCTTCACCTCCGAAAGGCTTTTCCATGAAAAGAACCCTGAGTTCCTTGTCCTCAGGGTTCTTTCCGCTCCGCTTCATGGGATGCGCTTATTCCCCTGCAAACGCTTTTTTCAGAATCTCCACACTCGGAGCCGGAATCCGGCCCAGGGCATCCGGTCCCACATTCAGGAGATAGTTGATCCCAAGGCTCTTGAGATGATTCCGGATGGACCGCAGCTCTTCCGGCGATTTCCAGTTCTGGTCATAGGCAGAAAAGCCCCAGGTGTCATTCAGAGTGGCCGCGGTCTCATAGAGACCGTAGGGACTGGGCTTGAAACCGTCACAGGAATTCAGGTCGCCCTGGGCATCTCCCGGAATGCTCTCGGGAATCTCATTGTCCCCCAGGGAGACATAGTCATACACGCCGTTGCCCAGTCGGGAATTGATGAGGGCATCCGGCTGGTATTCCTTTACCAGGTCGTAGAGCTTCCGGCTCTGGGCCTCCGTCAGGGTATTGGGCACGTCAAACCAGATCAGGCAGAGATCACCGTACCCGGTCAGGATTTCCTTCACCTGCGGAAGGATTTTGTTCTCAAAGCAGATGGAATAGTCCTTTTTGGAGGGATCCGGGAAATCCCAGCTGTTGTCCCAGCTCACACCGCAGCAGCCCACCGGCTCGGACAGATAGCCGCCGCCGTGCAGCTCATGCCAGTCCAGGTCCTGGGAATAGTAGAGACCCAGTTTCAGGCCATGCTTGTAGCAGGCTTCCGCAATCTCCCCGAGGACATCCCGGTGAAAGGGCGTGGCGTCCACCACATTGTATTTGTCCACCCAGGAATGATACATGGCAAACCCGTCATGATGCTTGCTGGTCACCACGATATACTTCATCCCGCAGGCCTTGGCCAGCCGGACCCATTCCTCGGCATCAAAAAAGATGGGATTGAAGGCTGAGGCAAGCCGCTCATAAACCCTATTCGGAATGGCAAACCGGGACTGAATCCACTCGGCATAGGGCCGGGCAATCCGGTTCTGATACTGCCCGCCCAGGACAGCGTACAGACCCCAGTGGACCATCATGCCAAATCTCGCTTCCTTAAACCAGGTTCTGTTTTCCATAAGGTTCCTCCATCGCTTGTTTTTCTTTCTAAGTGTTCTGCTTTCATCCGGAGAATCCTGCCGGAAACACATCGGCTGTTTCCGGCCATGTCCATTTCTTTCCGGCCTTCCACCGTTTCCCGGAAAGGAAAAGGAGCCGGCTCCGGCCGGCTCCCCAGGGGAAGGAATTACTTGTACTGCTCGTCGTAGGACTTCTGATACATTTCGACCAGACGGGCCAGGCCCTGGCTCTCGAGGTCAGCGAGGAAGGCGTCATAATCCTTCTCCACGGTCTTGGTGCCGTTGAAGAAAGCGATCATGTTTTCCTTGATGGTGTTGCTCAGGTTGGCCTTGAGCAGGGACATCTCTTCGTTCTCGTCATCCGTGAACTTGATGGGCGGGAGAATCTTGGAGTCGTCCTTGAAGGGCTCATAGGTGTGCGTGACCTGATACAGGAGGGTTTCCAGACCGGCTGCGCTGTAGAGGTCAACGGAAGGATCGCTGGGTTCGCCCAGACGATAGGCAGCATCACGGAAGGAGGTCGTCATCTGCAGGATGCAGTAGCTCTGCGGTTCGGACTCCTGCCACGGCACGAGCAGGTGGTAGAGGGCGGGCTCACCGTTGATGCCCACTTCGCCTTCCTGTGCATCGGTCCACTGCTCGCCGTAGATACCATAGTATCCGCGCATGGTGGCGGCATAGGAATACATCAGGTCGCCGATCATGAAGGCAGCTTCCGGATTCTTGCAGTC
>ONVN01000109.1 GCA_900321295.1 uncultured Eubacteriales bacterium | reverse complement strand
TGATCCCTGATGCATGCTATCCATAGAACGAAAAGCAGGAAAGAAACATTCCTGACATTGATGCGTTTCTTTCTTTTTGTTATACTTTTCTCCGTTTCCTGCCATAAAAATGGTCAGAACCATAAGGAGGTTAGTGCCCATGAAACTCTGGGGCGGCCGATTCAGTAAGGCTACCGATGGACTGGTTGATGATTTCCATTCAAGTATCAGCTTCGACCAGCGCCTTTACGAACAGGATATACAGGGTTCCATTGCCCATGCCACGATGCTTGGAGAACAGGGGATCATTTCCAAAGAGGATGCCGATCAGATTGTTAGCGGGCTCAGGGGAATCCTTCAGGATGCCCGGGATGGCAAAATCCAGTGGCATGTGGATGCAGAAGACATTCATATGAATGTGGAATCCCTGCTCACAGAACGTATCGGAGAAGCCGGAAAACGTCTGCATACCGGGCGCAGCCGCAATGATCAGGTTGCCCTGGACACACATATGTACGCCAAGGTTGCCTGCATGGACACAATCCATATGCTTGAGGATTTGATTGAAGTCCTTCTGGATACGGCCGAAAAGCATCTGCATACCATCATGCCCGGCTATACCCACATGCAGAAGGCACAGCCGATCACCCTCGCCCATCATCTGATGGCTTATGCTCAGATGTTTCTCAGAGACCGTGAACGTTTCCGTCATGCGTATGCTGCCGCCGACGTGATGCCCTTGGGTTCCGGCGCTCTTGCCGGCACCACGTTTCCCCTTAACCGTACCAGGGTCGCTGAACTGCTTGGTTTCTCCTCCATCACGATGAACAGTCTTGATGGCGTTGCGGATCGTGATTATCTGCTTGACTATATGTCATCGGCTTCCATCTGCATGATGCACCTGAGCCGTTTCTGTGAAGAAATGATTCTCTGGAACACCAATGAATTCCACTTTGTGGAAATGGATGATGCTTTTTCAACCGGTTCCTCCATCATGCCGCAGAAGAAAAATCCCGATGTGGCAGAGCTGATCCGCGGAAAGACCGGCCGTGTTTATGGGGATCTGATGGCTCTTCTGACCACAATGAAGGGGCTTCCGCTTGCCTACAATAAAGACATGCAGGAAGACAAGGAAGCCTTCTTTGATGCAAGAGACACCGTCGTCAAATCCCTGATGGTCTTCACAGCCATGCTCCGCACAGTCACTTTCAGAACCGCCGATATGGAGCGCGGCGCTTCCGGTGGCTTTACCAATGCAACGGATCTGGCGGACTATCTGGTCCGACAGGGGGTTCCTTTCAGGGATGCCCACCGCGTTGTCGGTGAGTTGGTCGCTCACTGTATTGCAGAGAACAAAACACTCCTTGATCTGACATTGCCTGAGCTTCAGCAGTTCCATCCGGCTTTTGAAAGCGACGTCTATGAAGCGATCTCCATGAAAGCCTGTGTGGAGCGCCGTAATATTCCTGGCGCACCTGCCCCTGACATGGTAATGCAGAGCATTCAGGATGCGCGATCCCGTCTTGCTCAATAAAACAGGTCCTTACGGACTTCCCTCGGGAAGTCCGTTTTGTATGAAAAAGGAACACCGGTTCCCGGTGTTCCTTTTCAATGCATACTGACGGTTGATGCTACGCTCTGGCGGACAAGCGCCCTTCTCAGACGTGCCTCAGCCATGCGAATTTCCACATTCGTCATATGTTCCTTGTCATCCAGCATATGACGTGCCTTTTGTTCTGCATCCTCGGCCCTCTTCATATCAATGGCATCTGCCCACTCAAACGTCGTGGGAACCAGCGATACCTTGCCGTCAAGAACCGAGAGAATTCCGCCAATGCAGGCAGCTTCTCTCTTTTTCCCATCCGCAATGACCAGCGCTTTGCCCATGCCCAGTGCGGTGACACAGTTGACATGGCCCGCCATAATGCCCATATCTCCTGCGATGGTACGGACAACCAGTTCCTCGGCTTCGCCTTCAAACTGCACACCGTCGGGAGTAACGATACTCAAAGTGAAGCTTTTCATTTGGCTTCACTCTCCTGGAACTTGGCCACCACCTCATCAATGGTGCCGGCAAACAGGAAGTATGATTCAGGAATATTGTCGTGCTTACCGTCAATGATTTCACGGAAGCCGCGGATTGTTTCCTTGAGCGGTACATACTTGCCTTCATAACCGGTGAACTGCTCAGCCACTGCAAAGGGCTGGGACAGGAAACGCTGAACCTTTCTTGCACGGTTCACAGTGAGCTTGTCTTCCTCACTGAGTTCTTCCATGCCCATGATGGCGATGATATCCTGAAGTTCCTTATAACGCTGCAGCATACGCTGTACGTCTCTGGCGGTCTCATAATGGTCCCTTCCGACAATTTCCGGAGTAAGGATTCGTGAGGTCGAACTGAGAGGATCAACAGCGGGATAGATACCCAGCGATGCAATGGAACGGTCAAGCGCAGTGGTGGCATCCAGATGTGCGAAGGTCGTCGCAGGTGCAGGATCCGTATAGTCGTCAGCAGGAACATAAACAGCCTGAACAGAAGTGATGGAACCATTTCGCGTTGAAGTGATCCGTTCCTGAAGAGCACCCATCTCAGCTGCCAGAGTCGGCTGGTATCCTACTGCAGAAGGCATACGTC
>ONVN01000264.1 GCA_900321295.1 uncultured Eubacteriales bacterium | reverse complement strand
GACGATGGCGGGCTGCTCCAGTTTCCAGTTTGCACGACGGCTATGTTTGCGAGCCTTGGAAATTTTCCCCTTTGGAAGAGCCATGTTCACACCTCCTACATCTCATCCATGATATCGTGACGCTATGTCACTCCTGGTCAGCACCACTCTGTGAGAGCAGTTGCTGCAATGCCGCAAAAGGATGCTGACCAGTCAGTTCCTTCTGGCATGTGCCGGGATCATTGTCCTCATCAAGATACTGTACATAATCCTGACAGTCAGGTCTGCATAGAAACCGCATCGGAAGATGCATGACTGCGTAGGACATCGCCAACTTTTCCAGATCGATGACATGACCCGCATACGCAAAGATCTCATCATCTTCAGGATCACCCTCCCGCTGAAACAACTCCCGGTACTCCGTTTCAACAAGGGTGCTGGCATCTTTGAGGCAATTGGCACAACGGGCATGAGCAAGAACCGTCAGCTTGCCTTCTACCTCAACATCCCCATTTTCCATGGCCTCGAATGACCCGGTCAGATGCGCCTTATCAAAGCGCACCATTTCACCACTGACATCCTGTGGGGCAATGGCCTGCTCCACATCATAGACGTAGCGTGTCCCCGGATTTCGGGTTGCTGTCGAGACATCAAGCACGTTTCTAGTCCTCCTCGTCGTGACCATGCTGTATTATACGGACCCCATCTGTTTTTGTCAACCGCCTTTTTTCAAGGCTTTGGAAGCATTTTTTGAGCTTTTTCTCCTGTCAGGAATCATGATACAGGTTTTCTGTGTATTTTGCTTTTCACCGGACGCACAATATATCTTTGGGTTCTTTTTCTGGTTTTCTTTCCTCATCTCACCCAACGCAAGATCGGCATGATCGGTAACATCATCATGAAACATCCTGAGCTTCTCTGGGACCAGGGATTATACCATTTGCAATTGAAAAGGGATCGGGGTGCTCCCCGATCCCTGTGCTTCCATAAATGCTTAGTTATAAGGATCCCTGTGCATGTTATAGGATTTGCCGTTGTCCCAGACTTCCTGAGTACCACCAGCATTTGTAACTGTCTTTTTGAGAGAAGGTGCCTCTTCCATCAGATGCACCCATGGAGTCTGCTCAACCATGCCATCCATGGAGGACTTCTGCGTCAGATTGGATTTGTCCACCCATACACGCATGCCGTTGGCTTCGACCAGATACGTATTGCCCTTTTTCTCCCAGATGTCCACCTGAAGTCCGCAGGGCAGTGAATCAACAATGTAATATCTCGAGGATGCCGAGAGAACATTCACGGTCACAGTGTTGTCAATTGTTCCACCGACCGTCAGAATCGCTTTGCCTGTCGGCTTTTTCCCGACGGTGACATACCCGATCATGTTGTTTTTCACACAGCCCACGACTCCGTCGACATAGACCCGGGTATAATTGCTGCCGGCTTTGACAACACCCATGAGCGTGCCGGTTTTCAGATAGCCAAGGACCCGGCTTCTCGGATTTGGCTCGGCCAGGAGTTGCACGGAACCCTCTGCATTGGCGCGGGCAAAGGCCACCATCTTGTTCTTTTTGTCCGTGTCGGAGAAAGGAATTGATGTGGTTTTTACAGCAGAAAGCTGACCATCCTTTTCAACATAGCAGGTATTGGTTCCAATCAGAACGACGTTCTTCAGTTCATCCGGAACCTCATACTGGTCCGCAGGCAAGGCCGTCACCTGGGGAACCGGAGTTGGAGTGGCTTCAGCAGCAGCCTCCTGGACAGCCTCAGATGCATCCTCTTCGGGAGCATCCTCTTCGGGCGTATCCTCTTCGGATTCTTCCGTGCTGAACACGATCCCCTTAAATACGGTCGGAGCTGGCGTGGCAATGGTTTCCACCACAGGTTCGTCAGCAGGAGCAGTCTCTTCCGTCAGTTCGGCAGGGGCTTCTTTTTCCTCCGCTGCAGAAGCAGCAGCATCTTCGGAAATAACAATCCCGTCTTCTGCTCTGAAGACACGGTCCGAGTAGCGTGAATTCAGATAATCTGCGATCTCTTCAGGCTGATTCACAAGGGATTCCGGAATCGTTTCAATGCTTCCGTCCTCCAGCGTAATTGACGCAACCGCAATGGTCAGATCAAGAGCAGAAACATACCCATCCTTGATGGTTTCTCCATCCAGATAACTGATATTCCAGCGTTGGGAAAGTGCATCATATGCATGTGTCTGAACATATGTTCCCGCATCCAGCGTGACGACTGCGTCCTTATCTCCTGCCTTCGCATAGACTGCAGTTTTTGCAATCGTCTTATTGACACACTGTGCGTTCCATTCTTCCTCTGTTGTTGCAAAAGCACCGCTCACCTGAAACAGCATGGCCAGAACAAGGAGCAAGCTGAGCATTCTGTACCTGTTCACCCTCAAAACCTCCTATTACAGAGACAAATCTGTACCGTTCAAAGATACCACACTTGCCCTGCTGAGTCAATCCGCACTCCTTTGCCTTTTCCCGTCCGCCTTTCCTGCATGCTGAGACAGTCTGGCAGCTGCTTTCATAGGGTTTTTCCTGTCTGTTCTTTCATTGTATTCGGCATGTGCTTCGTTGACAGCATGTGGAACTGCCGCTATAATCTTTTTGCCGCAGCACTCTGCGGTATGTTGTGTTATCATCAGGGAGGAAACCTCGGCGTGCAGCGCAGTTTCTCTCTGTATCTGCATCCTGTAGCGGTTCAGGTATGGTTCATATCCGTATGACCGCATACGCCTGAGCACAGTTCTCTGCAGCCTTTCTGATCACACCATGTTTTCTGTGACAGATATGTGTCTGCAGCCTGACAGACAGGCTGCAGACTTTTATATACCTGTACAGTAGTTAGGAGGTTCTTTGCATGCAGCTCAATGGCGCACGAATCCTGCTGGAATGTCTGAAAGAGCAGGGTGTTGACACCGTCTTTGGTTATCCGGGCGGAACCATTCTCAACGTCTATGATGAAATGTATAAAATGGGCGATGAGATTCATCATGTGCTGACTGCCCATGAACAAGGCGCATGCCATGCAGCCGATGGATATGCCCGTGCAACCGGTCGTGTCGGCGTATGTTTTGCCACATCCGGTCCCGGTGCAACCAATCTGGTGACCGGCATCGCAACCGCTTATCTGGATTCCTCCCCCATTGTGGCCATTACCTGCAATGTATCGACCGGGCTGATCGGAAAGGATTCATTCCAGGAGGTCGATATTACAGGCGTCACCATGCCGATCACCAAATGCAATTTCCTTGTACGTTCCGTCGACAACCTTGCTGATACCGTACGTGAAGCCTTCGCCATCGCTCGAAGCGGTCGTCCGGGCCCCGTCCTCATTGATATTGCAAAGGATGTCACCGCTCAGATGGGAGAATATACCCCTCTTGCCAGGAAGAATCATGGAAAGAGCGGCCATCTCGGTGCCCTCATGCAGCGGTATGATTTCAAACCGCCCGAACCTGACGGAGATGACATCCGGCTTCTCGCGGATATGCTCAAACAGGCTGAAAAGCCATTCATTATCTGCGGCGGCGGTGTTGTCCGCTCCAGGGCACATGAGATCTTTTCTGCTTTCGCCCACCGTGTGGATGCACCGGTTGCACTGACTGTCATGGGTGCCGGCGCACTTTCCGGCACGGACCCACTCGTAACCGGCATGATTGGAATGCACGGCTCTCAGGCCAGCAATATCGCCGTTGACGAATGTGACCTCCTGATTGCCATCGGCTGCCGCTTCTCCGACCGTGTTGCCCTGAAACCGGACACTTTCGCACAGCATGCCAGCATTGTCCAGATTGACATCGACCGTTCTGAAATCAATAAAAACATTCAGACCGATCACCATATCGTCGGTGATGCTGGCCGTGTTCTTGAACTGCTGATGGAACTCGTTCCTGAAATGCACCACGATGCATGGAAAGCAGAGGTCTTTTCCCATCCGCGTGAGACACTGTATGATGAACATCCAGGCTGTCTTACACCGGGCCAGGTGCTCGGATCCATTGCCCACGCTGCTCCGACGGACTCCATTGTTTCCACAGATGTCGGTCAGCATCAGATGTGGGCCATTCAGCATTTCCACTTTGATTATCCCGGTCAGTTGCTGACCTCGGGCGGTTTTGGCACCATGGGTTTTGGACTTGGTGCAGCCATCGGCGCACAGACTGCCTTCCCGGATAAAAGAGTTCTGCATATTACCGGGGACGGTTCCTTCCGCATGAACTGCAACGAGCTCTCCACGGTACAGTATTATGGACTGCCGATTATTACCGTTATTTTTGACAACCGTACGCTTGGTATGGTTCGTCAGTGGCAGACATTGATTTACGGAGGACGTTTTTCACAGACGACCCTCGACCGTGCACCTGATTTTGTCCGTCTCGCAGAGGCATATGGTCTGAACGGATTCCGTGCTTCCAATGTGGAAGAATTTCAGTCTGCTTTTGCACAGGCACTTGCGAGCCCCAGAGGTTCCGTCATCGACTGCCTGATTGATATCGATGAAAAAGTGCGGCCTATGGTCGGCGGCGGCAGCCATATTACCGACTTCATGCTGAACTGAGAGGAGAGAAGCGAGAATATGAATCCCACCAATCGTCATACCCTCGCCGTACTCGTCGATAACGAGTCCGGTGTTCTCTCACGCGTTGCACGCCTGTTTTCCGGCAAAGGCTATAACATTGAAAGTCTCGCTGTCGGCACAACCGATAACCCTGCTATTTCCCGTATCACCATTGAAGTCATCGCAGATGACAAGCAGCTCAATCTGCTCTGCAACCAGCTTCGGAAACTGATCTGCGTCCATTCTGTAAAAGCCCTGAAACCTGAGCACGCAATCCGCCGTGAGCTGATGCTGATCAAAGTCAGTTCAGGGGACAGCGTCCAGCGCAATGAAATCATCCAGATTGCGAATATTTTCCGCGCATCCATCATTGATGTTTCGAAAGCAAGCATCACCCTTGCTGTTATCGGTGATGAGACAAAAACAGAGGCCATTCAGAACCTGCTGGCAGAATTTGGCATACTCGAACTGGTCCGTACCGGTATGGTTGCCCTTGAGAGAGGCCAGTACACCATTGATGAGCAGACCAAGATGAAGGGCGAATTTGACTACGGCAAAAACGTGCTTCGTGATACATTTTTTGAATAATCAATGAATATAACAGCATTGGAGGTATGATTATGCAGTCTGATCAGATCAAACAGGGTGTTGAGCGTGCTCCGAACCGTTCCCTGCTTTATGCACTGGGACTAACCAAGGAAGATATGGATCGTCCGCTCATCGGCGTCGTCTGCTCGTACAACGAGATTGTCCCCGGTCACATGAACCTGGACAAAATCGCTGATGCCGTCAAATTCGGGGTTCTTGAAGCGGGTGGTTATCCCGTGCTTTTCCCCGCAATTGCTGTCTGTGACGGTATTGCCATGGGCCACGTCGGAATGAAGTATTCTCTGGTGACCCGTGACCTGATTGCCGATTCCACTGAAGCTATGGCGATTGCCCACCAGTTTGATGGTCTCGTCATGATCCCGAATTGCGACAAAAACGTACCCGGCCTTCTGATGGCCGCAGCCCGTGTCAATGTCCCCACGGTCTTTGTTTCGGGCGGCCCCATGCTCGCCGGCAAACTCTCCGACGGACGCAGAACCTGTCTTAGCCATATGTTTGAGGCTGTCGGAGCATATAAAGCAGGGACAATGGATGAAGACGGTGTTCGCGACTATGAAGAGAACGCGTGCCCTTCCTGCGGTTCCTGCTCCGGTATGTATACTGCCAATTCCATGAACTGTCTGTGTGAAGCCATCGGCATGGCGCTGCCTGGTAACGGCACAATTCCCGGTGTCTATTCAGCCAGACTGCGTCTTGCCAAAAATGCTGGCAGAGCCGTGATGGAAATGGTGCGCCGGAACATCCGTCCGCGCGACATCATGACGGAAGCAGCCTTCCATAATGCCGAGACCGTTGACATGGCTCTTGGCTGTTCCACCAACACCATGCTTCATCTTCCGGCGATCGCGCATGAAGCAGGCATCACCATTGACCTGAATATGTCCAATGAGATTTCTGCGCGTACGCCAAACCTCTGCCATCTTGCGCCGGCCGGAGACACCTTCATGGAAGACCTTGAGCAGGCGGGCGGTGTCAGTGCGGTGATGAAAGAGCTTGCCGATGCCGGGCTCCTTGATACCACCCCCATGACCGTTACCGGAAAAACAGTCGGCGAGAATATTCAGCACGCTGTCAATCTCGATGAAAACATCATCCGCCCGCTGAGCCGTCCTTATTCTCCCACCGGCGGCATTGCGGTCCTCTTTGGCAACCTTGCGCCGGACGGATGTGTGGTCAAACAGAGTGCAGTTTCTGAATCCATGATGGTTCATGAAGGACCTGCGCGTGTCTTTGATTCCGAAGATGATGCCATTGCAGCCATCTATGAGAAAAAAATCATTCCTGGCGACGTTGTCGTCATCCGTTATGAAGGCCCGCGCGGAGGACCCGGCATGCGCGAAATGCTGAATCCTACCAGTGCTATTGTTGGCATGGGACTCGGTGAATCGGTTGCTCTGATCACAGACGGCCGTTTTTCCGGTGCAACACGCGGTGCTTCCATCGGACATGTGAGTCCCGAAGCTGCTGCCGGTGGCAACATTGCCCTGGTCGAAGAAGGCGACATCATTTCCATTAATATTCCCGAACATAAAATCCAGCTGAATGTTTCGGATGAGGAGCTTGAGTCACGCCGCAGCAAGTGGGTTTGTCCTGAACCGAAAATCAAGACAGGCTATCTTGCACGGTATGCACGTATGGTATCCAGTGCCGACAAAGGTGCTGTCCTTTCGTAAACTTTGCAATGATCCGGCTGCCATATGGCAGCCGGACTCTTTTCCCTCCATTCCTCGAACGGATGCAGAATGAAAGGAAATACTATGTATCGAAAAACCGATTCCCTGATTCTTTATTCCTCCCTGCCGGAAGACAGCATTCTTCGACAGCTGTCCCATATTTGGGCTGACTGGGAAATGAATCAGGACACCCCCGCGTCTCTGATCCATCGCATCTATGCAGAAGTGAAGCACCTCCTGGATCTGTCCACTGCTTATGGGTTCGATCGCAATCTCTGGCAGTGTTACCTGACCTTTGTCATGATTTCCCATGAGAATTCCTTCGCTCTGACATGTGAGCGCAGAGGACCGCGGGAAGGCACCATCAATGCAATTGCAAAGCATGATTTTGAGGTGTTCAGACAACTGATGCATTTTGATTTTTCGCCCATTGAGGAAAGTCTGCATATCAACTGTTTTTCTCTGCTTTGCAATTATCAGGCCATTCCCAAAAGGCAGCAGCTTTTCAACCGACATGTCTCGGAATGTGTCTGTGCCCTGTCGCAGAAGCTCTCCGCCGCTCAAAATGCTGATGAAATGTTCGCTCTCATTACCGATCACTTCAGCAGGTACGGCGTCGCGCAATTCGGTCTTAACCGTGCATTCCGCCTTCAGGAGCACGGGAACGCGATCGAAATCATTGCAATCAACAACATGGATTCTGTCATGCTTTCTGACCTGATCGGATACGAAACACAGAAAGCCGAGATTCGTGCAAATGTAGAAGCTTTTCTTGCAGGCCGGCCCTTCAACAACATGCTCCTGTACGGGGATGCAGGTACCGGAAAATCAACCTCCGTCAAAGCACTGCTCAATGAATACTGGAAGGATGGTCTGCGTATCATCGAACTGTACAAGCATCAGTTCTCCAGGCTTTCCGAAGTCATCTCAACGGTAAAGAACCGTCAGTACCGCTTCATGATCTTTATTGATGATCTGTCCTTCGAGGAAAACGAGGTGGAGTACAAGTTCCTCAAGGCTGTTATTGAAGGTGGACTTGAATCCCGCCCCGATAATGTTATGATCTGCGCCACCTCCAATCGCAGGCATCTTATTCGTGAAACCTGGAACGATCGGGATGATATGGAGCATAACGGGGACATTCATCGCTCCGATACCATGCAGGAAAAGCTGTCCCTTGCTGCGAGATTTGGATGCGCTGTATCTTACAGCGCCCCCGGACACCGGCTGTTCCAGGAAATCGTCAAAGGAATTGCGCTCCGGTATCCGGAACTGCAGATGTCGGAAGAGGAGCTGCTCCTTGAGGCGAACCGCTATGAAATACGCCATGGCGGAGAAAGCGGACGCTGTGCTCAGCAGTTTATCAACCAGCTCGTCGGACGAATCCATCCGGAACACGCTGAGCATGGTTGAAGCGCATGCCAGGGGCTTGCTTTTTGCATTTCGTGACCCCGTCAGAGAAACACATTCAATCGATGCTGTTTTTTCTGACGGGGTGTTTTTTCAGCAGATTTCCATG
>ONVN01000011.1 GCA_900321295.1 uncultured Eubacteriales bacterium | reverse complement strand
TGTCGGTTCCGGTCAATGGCAAGTTCATTGCCGGATGCGGCATAGGATTTTTCCCGCTCCAGAAGCTTTTCGTAGACGCCCTGTTCGGTCACATAGCGGAAAAGACGCTCAGCGGCTTCTTTTCCGGTTGTGTT
The DNA here is from genome assembly GCA_900321295.1 of uncultured Eubacteriales bacterium. Lineage (GTDB taxonomy): Bacteria > Bacillota > Clostridia > Christensenellales > Aristaeellaceae > UBA2943. The sequence goes on along the minus strand of ONVN01000011.1, from coordinate 20,731 downwards.
CTGCAGATCATGGCGCAGCGCCTGCAGAGGTTCGATCAGCTGCTGGCGGAGCGTTTCGAGGGCGGCGACTTTTTCGGGGTCCTTTTTCGGAACCGGAAAGGGCTTTACCCAGCGGCGCCGGTCAATGCCATGGGAACGCGCATAGTTTTCCAGGTCCATGACCTCCACAGGATCAAGAGAGGTCAGACCGGTTTTGATCAACCGGATGACATCGTTGAGACGATAACGCAGACGAAGAATCCGGAGAAGCGACAGAAAGTACTGAGCGTATTCGCTGCGCAGGATCGGTTCTGCACCATAGGCATTGAATGGAATTCCGGATGCTTCCAGGGCGAGGGGAAGCAGGGAGGGCAGGGTGTCCTTTTCACAGAGTGCAACGGCCATTTCGCTCCAGGCAACTCCATGTTCATGCCACTCAATAAGGGTCTGGCAGGTGTGCAGGCATTCAATATACGAGTTGCGCGCATAATACACAGAGACATTGGACATGTCGGGCAGCGGGGAGGCAGAAAGGTCGTTTATGGCATCCTCTTTCGCTTTTTCAGGATCCTCACGGACAATGACATACTGGTTTTCCCTGACCTTATGGATACTGCCTTCACGGAAGGATCCCATGGCATAAATGGTGTTTTCAACATAGGAAATGCCGGGATCCATGGAAGGAAGATCATTAAAAACCTCTTCGCGGAAAGGAATTGCGAGGCGGTTCAGATAGAAACGCAGGGTTGCAAGTGAGTCGGTAGCAGCATGAAAAATGTGTTTGTCGGGCCCTCTGTCATCGCAGACAAGGCCAACCACAATCGAAGAAGCCATCGGCAAAGCCGTTTCAATCAGATCAATCAGATCAAAGGATATATAACCGAAACCATAGATCAGGAGATCTGCATCTTTCAGAAGATCACATGCAGACAGAGACTGAAGGGCGGCCTGCCATGCACGGACGACATCGACATAACCTTCAGATAGGCGGGATTCATATTCACTCCAGACCGTAACAAGGTCCTGCAGCTTGGCTTTTGTGCGCCGGCTGGAAGGATTGAACTGAAGAAGCATGTCGGAATCCAGATGGGAATCGGACAGCTCATTGATCTGATCGGCGATTTTCTTGGAAAGACTGGGCTGTCCGACAGCATCTCCATAGTAATTCAGGTCGGCGGCATGACGGTGCAGGATCTGCGAAACCAGCATGACCTGCCCTTCGGAAGAGAGCGGAACCTTTCCGCCTGTACCGGTGAGTTCACGGACTTCCCGGATAAAGGATGACGGTGAATAGATGTTCATCCCGATAAAACCTTTTTCAGGGCGGGAACGGATGAGTTCCTGCTCGCAGGCGAGTGTATACAGTCCGGGAACCAGCAGGACAGGCAGCCTGGCATGCTCGGTTTCCTTCAGAAGACTGGGAAGAAGGCCGGGGGCCCGGGTGGTAACAATACGGACCTTGGCAGTTAACTCCATGGAATGACCTCCCGGAAGTGATGGATTCGGTCCATTGGAATACAGATAATCATTTCTCGACAGGAAATCTGAAAAGAACAGGCGCTGTCGGGATTGTTGCACATGGGAAATGATACAGGGAAATCAAGGCAAGTCCGAAGGGTCGGAAGCATAGCTGTTCAGATGCAGGAGAGAAGTCAGCTGGGAAATAGCGGTCCTTGCACTGACCGTGCGCCGGTTCAGCGGGTCGGTCTGATAACTGTAGTTCTCCACCAGCTGTATGGAATAGCCGTCTCGCAGGTATTCCAGTGCTGCCTGTGCGTTGCAGAGAACCTGTCCCCATTTTTGATGATAGTCCGAGGTAACAACCGTCATGGAATGAAGATGATGTGCCCGAAGTATGGCAAGAGCATGGACAGCATTGTCAATCGTTGTCATGGACAGCTCATCTGTAAAAATACGGGAGGGATCGATTTTACAGGTATGAATGAGGTATTCTTTCATCATACCTGCTTCCGTATGATGATCTGGATTGTTCGAGCCGGTTGCCCCGCCGGTGCATACGAGCACAGAATCAGGGAACGCCCGGGCTGCTGCAGCGGCGGCCTCGCACCGGCCTTTGAGTTCATCTGTCATCTCGCCGCTTTCCAGCTGATACCCAAGGACGATAAAGGCATGGGATGGACACTGGGCCAGGGGAGTGGATTTGAGCTCGGAGGCAGAAGTTCCGGAGGATGCTCTGTCCCATACGAAGAGATAGTCCGTGTAGGTGCCGTCCATATTCAGATAGGCATGGAGCCAGTGGGAAGTGATGGCATCAGCAAGAAAGCCGTCACTTTCACTGCGTTCGCTGATCTGCTGCTGGATTTCCCGTATATGGGGAAGGCTGTCTTCTGAGGGAGACTCATAGGCGTCCTGAAGAGCATGAAGCAGGTCTTTGAAGAGAACTGCGTTTTCAAACGAAAGGACATATGGCGTATCGTCTGCCTGTGCAGCTGGCAGGGCCCCATTGATCAGCATGGCGGCAAGAAACAGGCAGGCCATCAGAAAAAGACCTTTCCTAAGCATGACGGATTCCTTTCTGTTCACAGGGTGCTTACAGCTTCAGATGAACGGATGCCATAGGCTTGTATGGAAGTGTGTGCCGGATCGGGGCAGAAGATTCCGAAAGGTGAAGGTCCAGGCTGATTTCCATATCCCGCCAGACAAGATGATCAAGATGGATTTCATCAATTCCGGGAACGGGAACAGGCTGGACAGACAGATGATCCTCGTGGAAGGACAGGCCGGCCAGATCAAAGAGCAGCATGTGCAGATAGCCGGTTGCACTCCATGTCTGACGTTTCTGGGACACCCAGTCGGTGGTAATCCGGTCGCCGCCCTCCTGGGCACCGCCGTAGGGAAGTCCGGTTTCCGGATGATAGATTTCCGAAAAGTAGCCTTCGCGGAGGGCGTTGCGCGTCAGGGTATGCAGTTCTGTTTCCAGAAAACTGGGATTCAGATGTCCGGCTGCATGGGCCCAGAAGGCCTGAATATGAGGCCATACCGTTCCACTGTGCCTTCCCAGTCCATAGGGAAGGTAACGCGCAAAGGAAGGATAAACGCAGGGAATGCCATTGGGGGTGATCACCACATGGTCCAGAATGGAGGCGGCCATCCGCGGGCTGGCGATTCCAAACATCAGAGCAAAGCTGAGTCCCATGGATTCCTGCGAAGCGCATCCGCCCCATGGATCGGCAAGATAGGAATAGGTTCCTGCTTTTTCATCCCAGAAGGTTGTGTTAATGGCCGCTTTCAGGGCATCTGCCTTCTGTGCATAGACCTCCATTCCGGTAAGGCGGAAAGCGATCTGGTATGCAGCATAGTAGAGGCAGTTCGTGGAGAGTGCAAACATCGGTATGCCGACACCCTTTTCTGCACAGCGGTCCTTGGCATACACGGGAAAGGAAAGAATCCCGCTTCCGTAGGTGAAATACCGGTCGGGATAGGCCGCTACGCCATCTCCATAACAGGCAGGACCGCGGAACAGCCCTCTGTGTACATCAAATTCCGTATCTTCAAAATATTCCAGGGAATGGAGAATGACCTGTTCAGCAAACTTTATGAATTCCCGGTCCCCGGTATAGAGATAATAGCTCCATGCACCGACAGCCCAGATGATTGCATCCCAGTACTGGCCTCCAATGATCGTCTGCTCGGAACCGGGACGCTTTGCAAGAACGGAAAGAAGCGTGTTTTTTGCAACTTCGGGAACCAGCAGCCCGGCACCGTTCCAGACGTTGATTGCTGTATCACGTGTCCAGGGCGTATCGTATCCGTTGCCTGCAATGATCACAGGTTTTTCTTCGGTCAGGAGACCATCCTTAAACAGATGAATGTTGGACTGAAGATCATCGACCGCCAGCTGATAGGCTTTTGTGATTTCCGGGTCATTACAGCAAAAATGAGGGATGAAAAAAGTACACATGGGAATCCCCTTCCAATGATATTCAGGAAATAAACAAAGAATGCTGGTAAAATTATAGAGGCAAGAGCTGAAGGATTCAATATGGAATTCTGCATATTCGGGGGGGGAAGAAGAGAGAGGCCGCGCGATGTTTTTTTTCAGTGCGAAAATGGGGATTGCGTGTAGTATCAAAATCAGCTATAATCCTAATGGGACACATTATGCCGAAGGAGGTAATTCCCATGATTCAGATCATTGCGGGACTGAAAGGTTCCGGAAAGACCAAGCGACTGATTGACATGACCAATGCTGCTGCCACGGAAGGCAACAACGATGTCATCTTCCTTGATGATGACAATCGGTATATGTTTGATATTGATCACAAAGTGCGTTTTATCAATGCTGGTGAATATCATGTGCATACGCCGGAGATGTTTATCGGCTTTATCTCTGGCATGCTCAGCCAGAATTTCGATGTCGGTACGATTTTTATTGACGCTTTCATCAAGCTGTGCAAGACAGACCTTGCAGATTCTGCATGGCTGTTCCAGGCAATGGAAGAGCTGAGTGCAAAGCATACCGTGAATTTTGTTCTTTCCGTGAGTGCAGATCCGGCAACAATGCCTGAGTTCATGACAAAGTATCTCATCTGATCCCGTTTTACGGGCCACGTGGGATGGTGGCTGATGCTGCCATCCCATTTATTTTTCAGTTTGGTCTGGAGGAAGTACCATGTCTTACTTTTCGACAAGAGGGAATGAATGCGTTACAGCATCCCAGGCAATTCTTGCTGGAATGGCGAAGGATGGCGGTCTGTATGTTCCCGCTATGTTTCCTTTGGTTTCCATGGATGATCTGGAAAAGATGATTTCCATGTCGTATGAAGAACGTGCTTTCCGCGTTCTGTCGGCATATCTGGAAGATTATCCGGTTCAGGAAATCAGAGACAGCATCAGCGCGGCTTATGGCAATGGACACTTTCAGGATCCGCGGATCGCACCTCTGAAGCGTCTGGATGATTCCACCCATGTGCTGGAGCTGTTCCATGGCCCCACGCTCGCATTCAAAGATATGGCCCTTCAGCTGCTTCCGCAACTGATGACACGTTCCGCGCGTATGAACGGCGAAAACCGTGAAATTGCGATTCTGGTTGCTACCAGCGGAGACACAGGAAAAGCTGCCCTGGAAGGCTTCCGGAATGTGCCGGGAACAAGCTGCACGGTGTTCTATCCGCTGGATGGTGTCAGCGAAGTTCAGCAGCTGCAGATGACCACTACGGACGGAAACAACACGCATGTCATTGCAGTGAAAGGAAATTTTGATGATGCACAGACCGGTGTGAAGGCGTTGTTTGCATCCCGTGAGTTTGCTCAGGACATGGATGCCATGGGACGGGTTCTGTCGTCTGCCAACAGCATCAATTTCGGAAGACTCCTGCCGCAGATTGTCTATTACTTCAGCGCGTATGCCGACCTTCTCGCTGCCGGAGCGATCTCCTGCGGTGAGAGCATCAATTTTGTCGTTCCGACCGGAAACTTTGGTGATATCCTTGCCGGTTATTATGCAAGAAACATGGGACTTCCGATCAATAAGCTGATCTGTGCGAGCAACAGAAATGATGTGCTGACGGAATTCTTTGCAACCGGTATTTATTCGGTTCACCGTATGTTCTATAAGACCACTAGCCCGTCCATGGACATCCTTGTTTCTTCCAATCTCGAACGTCTGCTCTATGAATCGGCAGACCGTGACGGTGAACTGGTCAAAGTCTGGATGCGTCAGCTCAGGGAATGCGGAAGCTATTCTGTCGGCGACCAGCGCAGGGAATGGATGGAATCCGTGTTTGCTGCCGGCTGCTCGGATGATGGAGATACCGCAGTTGAAATCCGCGATGTATTCACACAGTATGAATATCTTATGGATCCGCATACTGCCGTTGCAAGCAAGGTGCTTCGTGACTACAGGATGAAGACCGGGGATGATAAGGTGACGGTGATTGTCTCAACCGCGAGTCCGTATAAATTTGCCCCGGATGTCGCTGCCGCACTTCAGGGAAAAAATGCAGTCAAGCATCTGGATGCGTTTGCGTGTGCCCAGATTCTGAATTCTGTTTCGGGCCGCCCAATTCCTCCGCAGGTGGAAAAGCTCAAGGAACTGCCTGTCCGGCATACTGCGGTATGCGAAAAGGATGTGGACAGTATGGGTAAAGCTGTCAGAAATGCGTTTGCCGAATAAAGTGCTGAAACAAAGACATTTTCAGGAAGACAGAACGGCCATGTACATCAGCGTGTACATGGCCGTTTTATTATCGCATCGAGAAACCAGGATCGAAAGAATAACGGATAAGAAATGAAGGCTTGAGGTCCGAAGTGGAAACGCCAAGGACGGCGGCACTGGTGTCTGTTTCGCAGGCACGTACCGAGACCGACTCACCGAGCTTCAATTCCTTGAGAAAATAAAGCTCCATACGTTTCAGGTCAGGCATGAGTTCAAGGCGTTTCGTTTCCGACAGGGCGTCATATCCCATTTCTCCGTATCGCTGGTTATTGGTATGGCCGAGCTCGTCGATCCAGCTTGGATAAACCTTGCGGATATGCCTTTCAGGAAAATCTTCGATGGCATATTCAGCACGGCTGGTGACATGATCAATCAGTTTCTTGCCCTCGGGAAAGTTCAGTTTATCCAGGGTCGTCAGGTCTCTGCAGATTCTGCGGGTCCGGATATCGAGAAGGGAGACAAAGGTCGCACCGTACAGGGCAGGACGTCCGTCTTCATGAAGGAGTTCTGTTTCCCTGCGCCAGACTTTTCCAAGACGGTCAGACTGCCATGAAGACCAGGAGAGCGTTTCCCCGGGAAGTACGGGGGAACAGATCTCAATGGTCATGGAAAGCATGACCCATGATACGCCTAGATAGCGGATCATATGGGAGATTTCCATACCCTGACGGCCGACGGATTCTTCGAAGATTAATGCAACCATCTGCTGATAGGCATCGGGCACAATGGCTCCGGCACTGTTGAGCATGGATGCATTGACGAGCGTACTGCCACTTACAACTCCCTGTCTCCAGGCTTCCATCTGTCCTGCCTCCTTACGCTGATACATAGTTTCTTCCAAGGGCAAAAGCCTTTTTGTTGAGTTCGACAAATTTCGGAGGAACACATGCTTCAATGCTCTGCAGCCAGTCTTCTTCAGAAAAATCAAAATAGCGGGAAAGCCGTCCCATCAGCACAATGTTGACAGCTTTTGCAGAACCAGCCTGCTGGGCCAGTGAAAGGCAGTCCAAAGCATCAAGCCTGGCTTTTTCAGCCAGTTTTTTTTCAAGCTGATCCGGGTACTGTGCTGCACCGGTGATGACAGGCATGGGATCAATCATCTGTGTATTGGTGACAATCCAACCGCCCTCCTTCAGATAGGGGAGCCATCTTGCCGCTTCAAGCAGTTCAAAGGAAACAATCAGATCAGCTTCCCCCTGATCAATGATCGGAGAATACACCTTTTCACCGAAGCGGACATAGGTGACAACACTTCCGCCTCGCTGGCTCATCCCATGCACCTCAGATACTTTGACGTCAAAGCCTTTTTTGAGAAGGAGATGGCCGAGCAGCTTGCTGGCAAGGAGAGATCCCTGTCCACCGACGCCGACAATCATGATGTTCTTGACCTGATGATCCATCAATTTTCCCTCCCATCCGGTCTGACAAGTGCTCCAAGACGGCACATCTGACGGCAGACATCGCATCCGACGCAAAGCGTTGTGTCAATCCTTGCTTTTCCGTCCCGGACAGCAATGGCGGGGCAGCCGATCTGCATGCAGGCTTTGCATCCGACACACTTTTCCGTGTTGACCTGAACAGGGGTTTGATGCCGCACATTTTTCAGCAGTGCACAGGGACGCCGCGAAATAATCACAGAAGGTTCATTTGCAGCAAGCTCTTCCTTGACGGCTTCATCGGTCGCCTTCAGATCATAGGGATCCACAACACGCACACGCCGGATTCCCATGGCACGGCAGAGTGCTTCGAGATCGATTTTTGCTGCAGGGTCTCCCTTGATATTGTAACCGGTTGTCGGGTTCTGCTGGTGCCCGGTCATGCCGGTAATCGAGTTGTCCAGAATGATGACGGTTGAGGCAGAGTTGTTATAGACAATATCGGCCAGACCGGTCATGCCGGAGTGAACGAAAGTGGAATCACCAATGACACCAACTGTCTTGCGCTCATATTCCGGACCGCGTGCCTTGTTGAATCCATGCATGCCGGAAAGTGAAGCACCCATGCAGACGTTCAGATCCATGGCGTTCAGCGGAGCAAAAGAACCAAGGGTATAGCATCCGATATCTCCGTAAACCATACAGTTGTTCTTTTTGAGCGTATAGAACATCCCCCTGTGGGGACAGCCGGCACACATAACCGGAGGACGCGGCGGAATGGGATCCGGGAGAGACTGGAAAGGTTTTGCGGAAAGGCCAAGGCAGGAAGCAATCAGTGTCTGGGAAAACTCTCCGACCATCGGGAAAAGGGATTTTCCTTCAACCGGGATGCCCAGCATCCGGCAGTGATTTTCCAGAATGGGATCCAGTTCTTCAACCACGATGATCCGGCGGACATCGGCCGCAAAGTCCTGAAACTTCCTGACGGGCAGGGGATTGCACAGGCCGATTTTCAGAACCGGGTAAGTATCTCCGAAAAGCTCTTTGACATACTGATAGCATGTGGAACTGGTGATAAACCCGATGGAGTGATCACTGCCGGGATCGATCCGGTTCAGCGGCGTGGTTTCGGCAAATTCGACCAGGTCTTTTGTGCGCTGTTCAACGCGGATATGCGCCTTTTTGGCCTGAGCAGGAAGCATGACGCGGCTCTGATCCTTGACATACTCTTTCTGTGGAGGAACCACACGGTCTCTGGTTTCGACAATGGACTGCGAATGACAGACGCGCATGACCATCCGGACAAACACAGGTGTATGGAACTGCTCAGAAAGCTCAAAAGCTTTCCTGGTAAAATCGCAGGCTTCCTGAGAGTCCGAAGGCTCCAGCATGGGAACTTTGGCAGCGATGGCGTAATGCCTGGAATCCTGCTCGTTCTGCGATGAATGCATTCCGGGATCATCGGCAACCAGGATGACCAGACCGGTATCGGTACCAATGTAGGAAATGGAGAATAGCGGGTCGGCAGCGACGTTCAGACCGACATGTTTCATGCAGCAGGCAGAGCGTCGTCCACCGAGGGATGCTCCGTGTGCAACTTCCAGGGCAACCTTCTCATTGGGCGCCCATTCACAATAGATTTCGTCGTATTTGACGGCCTCTTCGGTCACTTCGGTACTGGGTGTTCCAGGATAACTGGAAACGATACAGCAGCCTGCCTCATAAAAGCCACGAGCAACGGCCTTGTTGCCCAACATGAGCTGTTTCACTGGAATCCTCCTCAAATGTTGGATTGAATTCTATTATACACCATTCTCGTGAGCAACGAGCTGCTCAATACCATACATACGCCTGAGCTTCGGCTTTTCAATTTTGCCGGTGGCATTGCGCGGTACGTCAGCAAAGATAATCTTTTTCGGACGCTTATATCGGGGCATTCCTTTGCAGAATTCCTGGATTTCTTCTTCTGTGCAGGTTTCCCCATCCTTGATGGAAATGATCGCACCGGCGATTTCGCCCAGGCGCGAGTCAGGAAGGCCGATGACAGCGACGTCCTTGACCTTGGGATGAGCCCTCAGGAAGTCCTCGATCTGGACGGGATAAAGATTCTCACCGCCGGAGACAATCACATCTTTCTTACGGTCAACCAGGAAGATAAAACCGTCCTCGTCCTGCACTGCAACGTCACCGGTATAGAGCCATCCGTCCTTCAGCACTTCGCTGGTGGCTTCAGGATTTTTGTAGTAACAGACCATGACGCCGTCACCTTTGACGCACAATTCACCTGCTTCACCCTGTTTGACAGGTTTCCCGTTTTCATCAACGATCTTGGCCTGCCATCCCCAGCCGGCAACACCGATTGCACCGACCTTATGGATGTTTTCCACACCCAGATGTACACAGCCGGGGCCGATGGACTCACTCAGGCCATAGTTGGTATCATACTGATGATGGGGGAAGATGGCTTTCCAGCGCCGGATGAGGGACGGAGGAACCGGTTGGGCACCGATATGCATGAGGCGCCACTGAGACAGTTCATAATCCTCCAGACGGACACTGCCATTGTCGATGGCGTCAAGAATATCCTGTGCCCATGGGACCAGCAGCCAGACAATGGTTGCCTTCTCACGGGATACAGCACCAAGAATATACTCAGGCTTGGTGCCTCTCAGGAGAACAGCCCTGGACCCGGCAACCAGGGATCCCATCCAGTGCATTTTGGCTCCTGTATGGTACAGGGGAGGAATGCAGAGGAATACATCATTTCTACCGGTGGAATGATGATGCTGTTCAACAAGGGCAGCATGCATCAGGCTGCGGTGTTTGTGAAGAATGGCCTTGGGGAAGCCGGTGGTCCCGGAGGAAAAGTAGATTGCAGCATCATCGTCGTCTTCAAGGCGAACCAGAGGAGCGGATGACGCACAGTTCATGACCAGTTCATTATAGCCTTCCGCAAAGGTGGGGCAGGTGTCTCCGACGAAGAACAGCAGACGATTGCGGCTGAGCTGATCAATAATGGATTCTATGCGCCCGATAAATTCCGGACCGAAGAACATGACTTCCACATCCGCAAGCTCGGCACAGTAGAGGATTTCATCAGAGGAGTAGCGGAAATTGAAGGGTACAGCAATCGCTCCGGATTTGAGGATGCCGAAATAGATCGGAAGCCATTCGAGACAATTCATCATGAGGATGGCGACTTTTTCACCGCGCTTGACACCACGCTCAAGAAGCAGATTGGCGACACGGTTGGCTTTCTCATCGAACACACGCCAGGTAATTTCACGGCGATAGGGCTGGTCAGAAGTGGGCTGAATCAGGTCGTATTCTTTCCAGGTGACCTTGCGGTTGTCCTTCTGTTCGGGGTTCAGCTCGACAAGGGCAATTTCCCCGCCATAGAGTTTCCGGTTCCGTTCGAGAAAATCGGTAATAGGCATATCAGTTTTCCTCCAGTGACAGGCTTCCCCGGCAGAATGCCGGGGAAGCCAATGTTAGCAGTAATCAAGAAGAGATAAGAACGGTTCTTATTCAGAAAGGTTTTCTGCTGCACGCACAACGACTTTTGTATCGTAGCAGGTGAACATGGGATCCACATCGCGCTTGTCCATTTTCGGAGTTATCAGTGAAACAATTGGGACGAGGATCAGACCGCCCAGCATGGCAAGAACACCGGCGTTGATGGGCGAGGAGAAGAAATAGTTCATGAATGCGCCGGAGAAGGTGGTCCCTGAAATCAGAACCCAGAGCTCGAAGACCGTGATTGCAACGCCAAATACGAAGCTGGCCCACACAGAAGCCTTTGTCGTACGTTTCCAGTAGAGACCGTACATGAACGGCGCGAGGAAGGAACCTGCCAGTGCACCCCAGCTGACACCCATCAGCTGAGCAATAAAGGCGACAGAAGAAGAATACTGGAAAATCGCAATCGCAGCAGAAACAACGATGAACACAATGACGAAGGAGCGGAGAATCAGAAGCTTTTTCTGTTCCGACATACCGTCCCTGCGGAACTGAGCAATAAAGTCCAGCGTCATGGTCGAGCTCGATGTCAGGACCAGCGAAGACAGTGTAGACATGGATGCAGAGAGCACAAGGATCAGGACAATTGCGATCAGGATATCCGGCAGAGAAGAAAGCATGGTCGGAACAACACTGTCGTAACCTCCGACCGGTGTGCCGGCGGCAGTGACCTGATCGCCGGTCAGGAAGAGTCTGCCAAAACCGCCCAGGAAGTAGCACCCGCCGGCAACAACGACGGCAAAAGCCGTGGAAATGATGGTGCCCTTGCGAACGGCGTCCTCGTCACGGATCGCATAGAATTTCCCGACCATCTGCGGAAGTCCCCAGGTGCCGAGCGAAGTCAGAATGACCACACCCAGCAGCATGAGTGGCTGAGGTCCAAGGAAAGAAACGAAAGCTCCCTGCATTTCCTGACCGTTGGAAGCCGTTGCGGTCAGGCCGGAAAGCTCCACAAGCGAGGAAACCAGTCCGCCGTGGACGTTGAGAACGGCAAGAATGACAGCTACAATGCCGATGAGCATAATGATGCCCTGAATGAAGTCATTGATGGCGGTCGCCATATAGCCGCCAGCCACGACATAAATGCCGGTCAGGATGGCCATGGCAATTACACAGGCCTCATAGGGAATGCCAGGAAACGCCATATTGAAAAGACGGGACAGACCATTAAAAAGGGAAGCAGTATAAGGAATCAGGAAGACAAAGGTGATAATGGATGCAACCAGTTTCAGATTTCTGCTCTGAAAGCGGAGTCCGAAAAAGTCGGGCATGGTTCGGGAACCAAGTGCCTGTGTCATGAGCCTTGTTCTTCTGCCAAGAACGACCCATGCAAGCAGCGACCCCAGAAAAGCATTTCCCAGGCCGACCCATGTGGATGCAATGCCATATTTCCAGCCAAACTGACCGGCATAGCCGACGAAGATAACGGCAGAAAAATAAGAAGTGCCATAGGCAAATGCAGTCAGCCATGGACCGACCGAACGGCCGCCAAGAACAAAGCCATTCACATCGGTTGCATGCTTCCGGGCATACAATCCGATGGCAACGGTTACGGCAATGAAGACAACGAGCAGAAGAATTTTCAGAAACATAGTGAAATACCTCACTTTCCATAAAAGCATGAAAAAATCCGGAATCCAGATTTGCCTGAAAGCAGCGAGGCATGAAAACGCCCTCTGCTTTCCATGGAAAAGCAGAGGGCGGAATAACCGCGGTACCACCTCTATTTGTCATAGCTTCTCAGCTGTGACCTCACTGGGCTTGCATGCTGGCCCATGCACTGTAACGGTGTGCCACCGATGATGCCTTCCGAAAGATCAAAAGTCTTACGGTTTCAGATCATAGCTCGCGGAGCGTAAATTCATCCTGGACCCCGACTGCCTTGCACCAACCGGCAGTTCTCTAATGGACCGGTTCAAAGACTACTGTTCTCCGTTCATCGCTTTTTCAGGAGCGAATATAGCATGAAGCCCGTACCGTGTCAAGCGAAAAACAAAAGAGGAACATTCGAAAAAAAGGCCGGAGCTTCAGAGAATGTGGAGAGAAAAACTCAAAAACCAGGAGAATCTGGTTGACGCCTGTTTTGGTAACGGGTATGATTTTCCACGGGACGACAAGAATGGTTCAGCAGTCGTGATGCGTGTTTTTGATTTGTCAGAACCATGCTTTGCGTAATGACTGACGGAAAAGAGATCAGGAGGTTCATCAATGAAGGAACGCGGAACCAAATGGATGGATACGCTGGACTTAGCCGTATTTGTTGTGATTTCTGCTGCCGGACTGGCGGAGGTACTGGGGTATCTTGTGCCTGGATGCCTTGAAGCCAGCGTAAACATTGGCATTGCTGAAATGCTGATGATTCTTGTGGCGTGTGCAGCATGGCAGGGGCGGATGCCTTTCCTTCTTGTTCCGGTTGCAGTCTTTGGATGTGTTCTGGGATGGACAACGAACTATGCAGAAACAACCTTCTATAACTGGGGTTTCTGGGTCCAGGGAATCAGCGCTGGCGCAGCATGCATTGGGCTGACCATCTTCCAGATTGTTCGAAAGGTGAGGCCAGGGAAAAGACCATGGGCTCTTCTGGCGATGACCCTGTGCATCGCTGCGGGGTCGCTTCTGATGTGGTATGGGTTTACAGAACGGGACAGGAATGCATCAGGGATCGCAAGACATACTCTCTGGGCAGTGCCTTCCCAGTTTGACCGGGTGGAATCCAGTCACCCGGGCCGAATCGAAGAGGTTGTTTATACGACCAGAGCTTATGCAACAGATGGACGTGAGGTGCAGAAACGTGCTCTTGTGTATCTGCCATGGGAATATGACAGTGAAAAGGAATACAATATTCTCTACCTGATGCATGGAACAGGGGATGATGAGAACTACTGGCTGAAAACCAATTCCAACAATAAAGTCATGCTCGACCAGCTGATTGCGACGGGAAACATTCAGCCCCTGATTGTCGTGACACCGACCTTCTATGTGGAGGATGACCTGAAGGATACAGGCCTGGATCCGCTGACCTATTCGTTCCGGGAAGAGCTGCGAAAAGATCTGATGCCGGTGGTGGAGAGCCGTTATGCGACGTATGCAGAGACCACCGATGATGCCGGGTTCACTGCAAGCCGTGACCACAGGGCGTTTGCGGGCCTTTCAAGAGGCGCAGTGACAACGTATCACAGCGCATTCTGCGGAAGCCTGGACTGGTTCTCATGGTTCGGAACTTTTTCGGGCAGCCGCACCGATGCCGATTATTTCAGAGAAACCATTCAGAGTGACGAATTCAGAGAATATCCGATTCATTATCTTTACGTGACAAGCGGGACATTTGATTTTGCACTGCCCAGGCAACTGCAGGACAACCATGCGCTTCTGGAAATCGAACCAAGGCTGACGACAGGCGTCAATACGGACATGGATGTTTTTCCGATGCGGTACCATTCCATCGGCAACTGGCACCTTGCATTGTATAATCTGCTCCAGAGAATCTTTTGAAAGGACACAATCGAGGATGAAGGCAAAAAAGAAAAAATGGCCGTTGATTGCTGCTGGCATTCTGGTGCTTGTGGCCGCAGCAGCGATCATCATGCATGATACGGTATGGATTGTATGGGCTAATCTGACACAGCCGAAGATACAGCTGACTGAAGGAACCGAATGGGCAGGTGGAACCTTTACCCGCGTTTCGTATGGGAAAGAAAGCAGTCAGTATCTGGATCTGTATGTTCCGTCCGGAACGGAAAACAAACCACTGTTTGTATTGATTCATGGAGGCGGATTCGTCGCAGGGGATACGCAGACACGGCAGACACAGTTCATGTATCGCTATTTCAGGGATCATGGATTTGCCTGCGCAAGCGTGAATTACCGCCTTGCTGAGGAAGCAAAATATCCTGCTGCCATTGAAGATGTAAGGGATGCCGTGCGATTTCTTGCTGCCCACGCTGGGGAGTATGGCTATACAGCTGACCGTATAGCCATCTGGGGAGAAAGTGCTGGAGGATATCTTGCCGCATACGAAGCGGTTACAGAGGATCAGGTCAATATTGCTGCGCTGGTGGATTACTATGGAGTCATGGATTTCCCTTCCATGACGCCTCAGTTCAGAGAACAGGGAATTCCCTCCTGGGTTGTCCGTATAGGGAACAGTTGGGTGAGCAGCACATGCAAAGGATATGACAGCTTTGAAGAATGCTGGATCGGCCAGGAGAAAAGCGGATGGACAGACGAACTGAAGAGTAGGATAAGCGTGCTGAGCGTGATCCGCGCAGGTACAGCCAACCAGCAGCTGAATGCGATGATTCTGCATGGGGATGCAGACATTACGGTTCCGTATGCACAGAGTACGGCTGTCGCGCAGGAACTGTCGGATGCTTATGGTGCCGAGCATGTGTCCTTCCAGCTGCTGCATGGTTTTGGGCATGCATCCGACCGCTTTTATACAGATGAACGTCTGAATGAAGTGGCGGAATTTCTGCATACGGCGCTTGATACGCAGAAGTGACAGGAAAGACATGTGATCTTTTCAGGTATCATTGTTTCATTGTTTCAGCAGACCGTTTTTCCGAAAACAGACTGCAGGAAATGGAATGAATGATGCCGAATGATACAAAAAACTTGCGAATATTCCGTGCGTTGTGTATAATTTATAATGATCGCATGAATGATGCAGATGAGATGAGACCTTCATCGCGAGGTCTCATTTTTCTGTTCTGAAATGTGATCAAAGGCAAAAAGTGTATTTGGGGAGGAATGGTATGCGCACCAAGGGAAAAACATCAAGCCTCTGGAGAGGCCTGACCGCAATCACTGCAAGTCTTCTTGCAATTGTTGTGGGTGCGACGGCGATTGTGAATGCAAACGCCTCATTCATCAACGGCCAGCTGGGGATCACCAACTATAAGATTGTGGATACGGCTGACGGGAAGACAAAGGACACAACCTATTTCAAATCAGAGTTTACATCCATCAAAGACCTCATTGCGGCCAAAAACCAGCTGGCCGAGGAAATCTCTGAGGAAGGAACCGTTCTGTTCAAGAACCTGGGAAACACGCTTCCTCTGGACATCAGCAGCGAAAAGGTCACGCTCTGGGGCCTGAACAGCGTGAATCCGACCCTGGGCGGCATGATTGGCTCCTCCGTATCCATCGATGCTGAAGGAGGACAGAAGCAGTATGATATCGTAACTTCTCTGAAGGAGAAGGGCTTCAGTCTGAATGAGGATATGCTTGCGCTGTATACATCCGATGCAGTAAATGGCAAGGGTGCATATGGAAGGAATGGCGGGCATTCTCTTACGCCTTCCTTTGGCAAGATGTATGAAAATGCTGCGAAGTACAAAATCGGTGAGGCGCCGTCCAGCATTTACACCAATGAGGTGCTGGCATCTGCGGATGGAACGGTTGCTCTTGTTGTCCTGAGCAGAGATAACTCGGAAGCTGCTGACTACAGCGTCGGTATGGTCAGCGCGGATGCAAATGACAGTTTTGAACGCCCACTGGCTCTTTCCTCCAATGAGAAGGCCATGATTGCTCTTGCGAAAGAGCATTCCAGCAAGGTCGTTGTTCTTCTGAACTCAGATAACCCGATCGAAATTGAGGAACTGAAGAACGATGATGCAATCGGTGCGATTCTCTGGTGTGGTGCTCCTGGCATGAACGGATTCCTTGGCGTAGCGGATGTGATTTCCGGTTCAGTCAATCCTTCCGGCCATATCAGCGACACGTATGCAGTGAATTCCGCTTCTGCACCGTCTGTGGTCAATTTTGGTGTTTATCTTTATACCAACAATTCCAAGAACGGTACAGGTGATGTGCTAGCGGATGCCGACAAGGGTGACTGGTACCTGGTGGAATCGGAAGGCATCTATAACGGATATAAATACTATGAAACCCGTTACGAAGACGCTGTGCTGGGAAGAGCGAACGCAGACAGCGCTTCAGGTACATCCCGCAGTTCCTGGAACTGGGATGACGAGGTTTCCTATTCCTTTGGCTATGGCCTCAGCTATACCACATTTGAAGAAAAACTGAATTCTGTGGAAGTCACTGTTGGCGGGGAAGGAACTGCACAAGTAACCGTCAAGAATACCGGCAATGTGGCCGGCAAGGCCGTGGCCCAGTTGTATGTTCAGGCTCCTTACACGGAGGGCGGACTTGAAAAATCGGCTGTGCAGCTGGTTGCCTTTGAGAAGTCTTCTGTCCTTGAGCCGGGTGCTTCAGAAGAACTGACCATCAAGTTTGACCCGCTGTATTTTGCCAGCTATGATGAAAAGGCCATCAAGGCCAACGGAACATCCGGAGCCTGGGTGCTGGACAGCGGCGACTACTACTTCGCCATTGGGAATGGTGCGCATGAAGCCCTGAACAACATCCTGGCGAAAAAGAATGGAACAGAAGATGGTCTAATCAAGACGGCAGAAACTGAGACCATTCATGCCGATAATGTGATTGTCTGGAATCTGGCTGCAAGAGACATCGAAACCTATTCTGTCGGTGTAGAAAACCAGCTTCAGGACATGAACATCAACAACCTGATTGCTGGCACCGTGGAATATACCACCCGTTCCGACTGGACGAAGGGATGGAAACCTGTTTCTGCCATTACCCCGACCTCCAGTATGATGCAGGGACTCAAGAATATGCAGTATACCCTGTCTGAAAATACGGACGGATCCGTTACCTGGGGACAGGCTGGACCGCTGAAGCTGATTGATGCCATGGTGACAGGTGAGGATGGCTCCTACCAGGGTGCGCTTCCCTATGATGATCCGATCTGGGAACAGATGCTCAGTCAGATCACGCTTGATGAAGCCATTCAGTTTATTGAAAAAGCCGGAGACGACCTCGAAAACATCGATTCCATCCAGCTGAGCCGTGTCTACTGCAACGATGGCCCTCTTGGCTACACGGGTGACCAGGTCGGAGGCTATTTCGTCCGCTGGACTGAAAATGACAAGAACAATCCCTACTATATCAAGCAGACCGATGAAATGGCCGCATACCGCATGGCATCCATGCCGACAGAGCCGGTTGTTGCTGCAACCTTCAATAAGACACTGATCGAGCGCGAAGGTCAGCTGATGGGCGAAGACGGACTGTGGGCCAAGGAAAGCAGTATTTATGCACCGGGTCTGAATCTCCACCGCAGTGTTTACTGCGCACGCAATCATGAGTATTATTCGGAAGATTCCGTGCTTTCTTCCTACATGGGCAATGCTGTCTGCAAGGGCCTTAAGAGCAAGGGAACCATGGCAGAACCGAAACATTTTGCCTTCAACCATCAGGAATCCAACCGTTCCGGCCTGTCGACCTTCCTGACGGAACAGGCGGCACGTGAAGGTGAACTCAGATCCTTCCAGATGAGCATGTCCGGCAACAATGCGCAGGGTGTCATGACTGCCTTTAACCGTGCCGGCGTCAATTATTCCGGTGGATACAGAAACCTGCTTGTGAATATTGCCAGGAACGAATGGGGTTACATGGGCTGGTTTGTCACAGACATGATCAATGGTGCCGATTACATGAACTGGCGCGATGTGACGGCCGGCGGCGGCGGTGGATGCCTGACTTCCTCTGCTTATGATACTTCCAACATCGGTCAGATGGCTGCATCCAAAGCTGCGATTGAGAAGGATGTCTGGTTCCAGCAGCAGATGAAGGACAGCCTGCACCACTACCTGTATAATATCGTGCAATCCAACGCAATGAACGGTATCAGCAATACTTCCAAGATCGTGTATATCCATACATGGTATGACATTGTGCTGCTTGTTGCAACGATCGCTCTGGCACTTCTGACCTGCACATTCCTGTTCCTGTCTGTTCGCAACGACTTTAAAGGCCGGAAGGCACACTGAGGAGGGATGACTGATGAAGAATCGAAACGCTATCGCTTCCTATCTGATGACGGTCCCCGGAATTCTTGCCGTTGCCGCCATCATCCTGTACAGATTTGTTATGTATCGCCTGACTCCGGTGTATTTTATGCTGGGCGGCGTCATTCTCCTTGTGGCCATCGGCTTTGACCTGGCCAGAAAATTCCCGAAGATTTCAAACTATATTCCTGTCTGTGTTTCCGTACTGCTAGCATCTGCTGCGGTATGGGGTTCTGAACTGATGGTAAATCAGATTGGCTATGTGATGGCTGGTCTTGACGGTGTTGGAACCATCATTACCTGGATTATCTATGTTGCCATTGTGGTGATTGCCCTGATCGTCAGTCTGATTGCATCCTTCCTTCCGATGGCCAAGCAGGTGGACGGAGAAGCTGAACTCCAAGCCAAGGCAAAGGGACGTGCAAAAATTGGACGCATCCTTATCGCAGCTCTTGCTGTTCTCCTTGCAGCAGCCATAGCATGCTCCTGCATCTTCTATAATCAGGCTTCCGGGCTGAAGACACAGCTTGCGAAGGTCACTTCCGAGGCCGCCAGCACCAAGGCATCCCTGGAATCCCAGCTGAAAGATGCAGAGGGCCGTTCCAGCAAACTCCAGAGTGAGATTGCCGGTATGTTTACCCAGGCACAGGTGGACCAGAAAGTGACAGAGGCAGTCGAAGCAGCAAAGGCGGAGTTCCAAGCAGCGATGCCGGCAGCTGCAGCACCTGCAGAAGCCAAAATTGATACTTCCGTACTGCCCTTTGACCCGGTTTTTGCTCCGAACACGGACTATGATGAGTTTACCACCGTGGCGTACACCATTGAAGATATCGGCGCGGATCTGGCTTGCACCGTCAGCCGAAAAGCCGACGGCAGTGAATATTATCTCGAGTGCAACTTCTACGGGGACGACCAGATGACCCGTACCACCTATGACGGCAAGGAATTTACGATTCTTGAGGACAAGACGGGCTTTATGGGTGGCAGTAATACAGCCATCCTGCAGAAGGCCATTGAGCAGAACATCTGGCTGCCCACCAAAGCACAGGCGGCTGCAGTAACTGCAGATACTTCTGTTCTTCCTTTTGCCCCTGTATTTGCTCCGAATGAAAGCTATGATGAGTACACTACAGTACCCTACACGATCGAAGACATCGGTGCGGAACTGCAGTGCACCGTGAGCCGTAAGGCGGACGGCAGCGAGTATTACCTCGAATGCAACTTCTATGGTGACGACCAGATGACCCGGTCTACCTATGACGGCAAGGAATTCACGATCCTGGAAGACAAGACAGGCTTTATGGGCGGCAATACCCCGGATATCCTGAAGATTGCCATCGATCAGAATATCTGGCTGCCGATTCATGGCGCGGCAGCTGCGGCAGCTCCTGCAGCTCCTGTAGTGGACACCTCGGTTCTTCCTTTTGCCCCTGTGTTTGCTCCGAACGAAAACTATGATGAGTACACCACAGTACCGTACACGATCGAAGACATCGGCGCGGACCTGCAGTGCACCGTGAGCCGCAAGGCAGACGGCAGCGAGTACTATCTCGAATGCAACTTCTACGGCGATGATCAGATGACCCGGTCCACCTATGACGGCAAGGAATTCACGATTCTTGAGGACAAGACAGGATTCATGGGAGGAAATACCCCTGCAATTCTGCTTCTGGCCATTGAACAGAACGTCTGGCTTCCGATAGCAAAGTAATCCTCGGCTTTTATCCAGGTAAAACATCGAAAAGGGTATATTCCTGATGGCGATGCCATTTGGGGATACACCCTTTTTCTTATGCAATTCAGCA
>ONVN01000315.1 GCA_900321295.1 uncultured Eubacteriales bacterium | reverse complement strand
GTGGTGGTGCAGAAAGCCTACGCCGAAGCACATCCGGACAAGGTGGCAGCCTTCCTGGAAGCCTATCATGCTTCTGTGGATTTCGTGAACAGTGATGTGGAAAACGCTGCCAAACTGGTCGGCGGTTACGGCATCATTCCCGAGGCTGTTGCCGTCAAGGCTCTGCCTGCCTGCAACATCGTCCTGATTGATGGGGAAGAAATGCAGAACAAGCTGGGCGGCTATCTCGGAGAGCTCTTCAACCAGAACCCTGCCTCCGTGGGCGGCAAGCTTCCTGAGGCTGACTTCTACTATGTAAAATAATGAAAAAGAATTTCCGTATATGGGCCGTGCTCTTCTGGCTGCTGGTATGGCAGCTGGGGAGCATGGCCATTGGCAGTGAAATCCTGCTGGTATCGCCCCTTCGGGTGATCCAGACGCTTGCAGATATGATCCGCCAGATGATTTTCTGGCGGTCTGTCTGTTTTTCATTTATACGGGTTTTCGGCGGGTTCCTTCTCGGAACGGCACTGGGATGTCTTCTGGCCGTTCTTTCCAGCCGCTTTCAGGTGGTGAGGGAACTGCTTTCCCCGCTGGTCCTGACGGTCCGTACGGTGCCTGTTGCATCCTTTATCATTCTGGCGCTGATCTGGTTTTCTTCAAAGAATCTGTCAGTGCTCATCAGCTTCCTGATGGTTCTCCCCATCCTCTATACCGGTGTGCTGACGGGGATCCGGGAGCGGGACAGAGAACTGCTGGAAATGGCGCGTGTGTTTCATGTGCGTCCGTGGCGGAAGCTGCTGATGATCGACATCCCGGAGGTCTATCCGTATTTTCATTCCGCCTGCAGGACAGCCCTGGGTCTGAGCTGGAAGAGCGGGATCGCAGCGGAAGTGATCGGGATGCCGAAAGGATCCATCGGGGAGCATCTCCAGCAGGCCAAGGTCTATCTGGATACACCGACGCTGTTTGCGTGGACCGTGGTGATTGTCCTGATCAGTCTCCTGTGTGAGCGTCTGGTGCTGCACGGAATGGACCAGGGCATGAAGATGCTGAGGAGGTGGAAGGGATGAAGGATCTTATCATCCGGGACCTCTGCAAGACATACAACGGGAAAACGGTTCTGGACAGGCTGAACCTGACGATACCCGCCGGGAAGACAACCGCAATCCTCGCTCCTTCCGGGTATGGCAAGACCACCCTGCTCCGGTGCCTGATGGGTCTGGAAACCGCGGACAGCGGAACGATCGAGGGCCTGGAGGGAATCCGGGTTTCGGTGGTCTTCCAGGAGGACCGTCTGCTGGAAGGGTTCGGGGCGGAAGCAAATATCCGCCTGTGTTCTCCGGAAGCATCCGGGGAACAGGTTCGCGAAGGCCTCAGGGCCTTTTCGCTGGGGGATGCGGAAGGAAAACCGGTTTCTGCTTTTTCGGGCGGCATGAAGCGGAGAGTATCTCTTCTCCGGGCGCTGATGGCCCCGTATGATCTGCTTCTGCTGGATGAGCCGTTCCATGGGCTGGATGAAGAACTCCGGGAGCAGATCATGGAGGAAACCAACAGGAGAAGCCATGGAAAAACGGTGGTCCTGGTCACCCATGATCCCTATGAGGCTGAACGGATGCAGGCGGTGCAGACGGTGCATCTGGAAAGCCTGGTGCAGGAGCAGAGGAAATGAAACGTGTCTCTGCAGGATGATGCAGACTGGAGGAACAGGCGGCCATACCGCCGTCCATGATTCCGGAAGCCGGCGGCCTGCGGCGGAGAAACAAGACAGGGAGCTGAGAGCATGAATAAACAGGAGCTTGGCAATCAGGACAAGAAGGAGAAAGCACGGGAGCTTACGGAAGACGAAAAGAAACGTCTGAAGGATTTTGAGGAGCTTGCGGACCGGATGGTTCAGCAGGGATACTGCAGGGTGGAACTCACCGTCAGCATCATCAAAGCCAACTGGTTTGCGATTCTGCTGCTGATTCCGCTTTTTGTGGTGGGCGGCGGCCTGTTCTATCTGAAAAACAGAGGCCTGGGGGATGAGCGGCTCATCTCATCGCTGCTGATCTTTTTCGGCGCGTATCTGGTTCTGATTGTTGTGCATGAACTGATCCATGGTGTGAGCTGGTCCCTGTTTGCTGAGCATCACTGGAAGGATATCGCCTTCGGCTTTATGAAGCAGTATATGACACCGTACTGCTCCTGCCGCGTGCCGCTTTCCAAGGGACAGTACATCTTTGGTGCACTGATGCCGCTGATTCTCCTGGGCATTGTTCCCATGCTGGTCGGGATCCTCATCGGCTCATGGCTTATCACTCTCCTCGGCATTGTCATGGCGGATGCCGCGGCCGGGGATATCCTGATTGTCTGGAACCTTCTGAAATACAGGAGCGAGGCAAAGGAAATTGTCTATATGGACCATCCGACGCAGGCAGGCGGCGTGGTCTTTGAGAAATAAACAGCAGGCACAGGTAAGGGCACGAGCGCGCGATGCCCGAACAGACCATGGAAAAGACCTGGGGAAAATCCCCAGGCCTTTTCTGTGAAGACGGTTTATTCTGCGGTTTTGTCGGTTTCTTCTCCGGTCGGAGCTGCTTTTCCCACAAGGCCGCCCACGGAGACATCCCTGAGCATCTTCGGGATATCCAGACCGACGGACTGCTTGACTGCCTCGAAGGTCTGCAGCATGGTGCCGGCCGTGTCGCGGGCCATGGAAGAGGCGCCGCCCTCGCCGAAGAGAATGATCTTTTCGGTCTTGCTCAGCGGTTCGCTGACAGAACGCGCAATATCGGGCAGCTTGTCGACCACCATTTCCAGCATGGCGGCCTGGCCGTAGAGCTGCATGGCTTCTGCCTTTTTGCGGATGGCTTCAGCCTCGGCTTCACCGCGCATGCGGATGGCTTCGGCTTCCTTTTCCGCCTCATAAAGCTGTGCATCTGCCTTGGCCTGACGTTCAAATTTCTCAGCCTCAGCGTCAAACAGGCGGGCATCCTTTTCAGCAGCGGCTTTTTCACGGATCTCGACATTCAGCCGCTCGCGCTCGATTTCCACTTCCTGCCGCTTGAGATCGGTTTCCTTTTCCAGGCGGGTCAGTTCAGCGGCTGCGCGCTCTGCCTCATAGGTCTTGCGGACGCGTTCCTGTTCGATGCGGTAGGCTTCGTCGGCATTTGCTTTTTTCTGATCCGACTCCATCTTGTAACCGGCCTGCAGGAGCGCCAGTTCCTTGTCCTGTTCGGCAATGGCGGCGGCAGCTTCCACTTCAGCCCTGTGGCCTTCCTGCTGTGCCCTCGCCCGGGCAATGGTGGCATCCCTTTCCTTGTCGACTACGTTCTGGATGGCCATGGTTTCGATGACGTCTCCGTCCTTGTCGGCAAAGTTCTGGATGGTCAGGTTGATGATCTCCAGGCCCATGTTGCTCATGTCGCTCATGGCGGCCTTGATGGATTCCTGGGCGAACTTG
>ONVN01000124.1 GCA_900321295.1 uncultured Eubacteriales bacterium | reverse complement strand
TTATAACCACATTAGGTCCTTCGGCTCATGTGCTTTGCCTACTATGACCTCAGCTGACTCCCAGTTGTAAGCTTTTCTCGCACGTGCCTCCTTCTTTCCTCCTTTCTTTCTCTTGCACGCCAACTGGGCCTCCCGGGGTAAGTCTTAATTCTTTCCTTACACAACGTCCCGATTTACTCTCTTGGGGTTACTTTCGTCTTTTGGCCTTCGGTTTGTTTCGCAACCTTAGCCCCCATTTAGCCTTGTATCGGGTTCGTGTTCCTACGCTCGTAAGTTTGCTATGCGCTTCCTTCAGTCGCATCCTCTCAGATGTTCCCTTGCGCTCCGCTACGCTTGGCGACGAATACCTGCGACCGATCTTTCACCGGCTAGAATTAAGGCATGCCCGGCACACAAAAACAGCACAGGCTGTCTGTCCGTCCAGGACAGCCTGTGCTGATAACACATGTCTGTATCCGTTTTTCTTCCCGCAGAGTCCGCCCCGGCCTGTTACTTTGCGTTCTGCGCGGAATCATGAACCTCAGGCGGCTGGATTTCTTCCGCCAGATCCGAAACAAAATCAACATATTTCAGTTCGTCCGGGATGACTCCGAAGGTTCCGAATTCATCCAGGGCAAAGAATTTCAGCCAGTCCATGGCTACGGATGTTTCCAGCTGTCTCCCGTCCCTGAAAAGAATGGAAACCGGCAGGTCTGCAATCCAGCCCGGATGGATCTCCTCCGGCCATTTGTCCGGATTTTCCTCATAAGCGCCTTTTCCGAAAGCCATTGCCTGAATCTCCGAGAAATCGGCCTCATAGCCGCGTGCCGTCTTCAGCTTTGCCGGAAAATTGTAATACTCGTTAAAAGAAAGCTGGTTTTCCGCCGGTTTCTCATGGGAACCGATGATCACCGTATGGGCCGGAACGATCACCGTCGTGCCGTCCTGCAGATGGAAGCGTGCGTATTCCGGCCAGTCCGCCATGCAGGCGTGCTCCCAGTCGAACGTTACCGCATCGATTTCTGCCCAGGGCATGATCACGGTTCCGTTCCCGGAAGGAAAACAGAGGTAGGAAAAGGACGTCTGGATATCCAGGTCCACGGTCGTTCCATCCTCAAGGCCAAAATGGAACATCCGGTGAAATTCATTTCCGTCACCGTATGCCTCGATTTCAATCTTTCGGGTTTTTTTCAGTTCCGGGAGGCCTTCCACACTTCTCCGGAAGACCAGCTTCCTGGAAACACCGCTGTTCGAAAGACCGAAAAGGCCGTTCGCCGGGACGGTCCAGGTTCTTGAACCACTGGTGATGACAGCCGTTCCTTCCGGTTTGTACATATAGGAACGGTTGTTCGGATTGACCGTCGGAAGCTCTGCCGCTTCCCTGGCCGACTCTGCTGTCGGAGCAGCCGTCGGCGCTGTTGTCGGCGCGGCCGTTGGTTCCTGGGTCGGGGCTTCTGTCGGTTCTGACACACGGGTCTCAGCAGTTACCACCGGGGGATCCGTACTCGGTATGCCTCCGTCTTCCGGCTTTCCCTTGTTTCCTCCCAGGACACCGGACAAAAACAGGCCTGCCACACTCCCCACCAGAAGCACCACGGCGAGAATGGCAGGGATCAGCCAGTGCGGTTTTCCTGTCTTGCCCGAATCCGCGGTTTTCTTCGGATTTCCGGTGCTGTCCGTCCGGGTTTCCTTCTGTTCCGAACCGGCCTGGCCGTTCAGGGCAAGCATGCCTTTCACTCTTGTGCACAGTTCCTCAATGCTGCTCTTCAGCGGCCTGTCCACGGCATCCAGCCAGTGTACCGCCGTAAAATAATACTGAATCCCCCGGGTTGGCGGCTCTCTTGTCAGCCGGAACGGAACGATGGTTACACCGGCATTCACCGCATTGCTGATTTCATTGAGGACCTGCTTGGAGGCATTGGAGTGATCCGTAAAAATGATGATCATTACTTTGACCGATTCAATGCTGCGGATAATGGATTCTGCCCAGTCTGCCCCCGGCACAATATCCCGCGGCGCATACCAGCAGCGGATGCCTTCCTGCTCGAGTCTCGCACACACGGCATCGGCGATCTGCTTGTCCTTATGGGAATAGCTGATAAATACATCGTAATTCACAGTATGATCCCCCTGAACGGATTGTTTTCTTCTGCACAGCGTTTTTTCACGTCTTCAAACTGGTCAGATTATACCATTCCCGGTTTGTATGCGTCAATTTGATCCCCGTCTGTTTGGAAGCGGACATTCTGTGTATCGACTGTCCGGTTTCCTCAAAAAACAGCTTCTAGGCTTAGGGAGGAATTGCCTGTATAATAGAGAAAAACAAGCCATCCTTCATCCTCTGCCGCATTTTCCGGAGCTTCAGGACACTTCCGGGACCCGCAGCAGTCCTTCGCTGAGGAGAAATGATTATGAAACTCATCCTTGAAAACCATACGCTTAAATCCTGTCTGCTCAGAGAAAACGAATATGCCGTCGTTCTGCCTGAAACCATTGAATCCATTGACGACTATGCCTTTTCACAGATTCCTTCCGGGCAGATCCGGCACCTGACCCTTCCAGACAGTCTGAAGCATCTCTCCGCGCATGCCTTTTCCGGTCTGGGCCAGCTTTCCTCTCTGACGGCCTATACCTGCAGCCTGGATGACCACGCCTTCCGGGAAATAATGAATGAGGATGGCCGACCGGATTATCTTCAGGCAGAAACACTGAACCTGCGTCGTGGAAAAGGCGGCTGCTTTTTCGATCTGTCCTGTGTTTTACGTGCACTCCCCCGCCGGCTGATTGTACCCGCCGGCATGGATATCCGGCTGGGACTTCGCGACACCCGCGAGCTGGATACCCTTGAAATTGAGGAGCTCATCGTTTATCTGCCTTCAGGGTCTATAGCGTCAGATGTCCCAGTGGATGATCATCTCCTTCGTGCCATGTCCGGACACCTGAAGAAGCTTCAGTTCCTGAACTGCAGAATCCTTTGTGAGCAAACCCGCAGTGTCAAGGACTGGGATTGCTATAGGAGACGGGTGTCGCTTTCCGAGTATGATTTCCCCGATGGTGAATGGGTCTGGGAACCTCTTTCCGTGCATTTGGGTCTTTCTGGAATGCACGCCCTTGAGGAACTGGTCCTGCCCGGAGGACTCAAGGATCTGCCCGATCATGCATTCCGTGACTGTCCTTCCCTGAAAAAAGTGGTCTTTCCTGTTTCTCTTCGGACCATTGGAAAAGACGCATTCAGTGGATGTCCTTCCCTGAAAACCATGCTGTTTTCTGAGGACAACCTGCCAAAGATTGAACCCGGCGCTTTTTGTGGCTGCCCATCTCTTCGTCAGCTTTCGTTCTACCAGGAGAAACGTCCCGGCATCCACCGCGTCACCCGCAAAACAGATGCTATCGGCTACTTGGAGCAGGGCCGGCTGCTTTCCATGCATACCCGTTTCTGTTCCTACCTGGAAACGCTAGCGAAAAGTGAACTGCTTCGCAGGTATTCACCTGCTATTCAGGTGTCTCTCAGGAAAGCGGAGGAATCTTTCAACCTTCTGATGAACAATCCGGATCCGCAGAGCCTGGTCGTTCTGTGGCTTTCGCGGGTTTTGGATGAGGTGGATGTGCTGCGCACGAGCCTCCATCAGGAATTCACAGAACAGCCCTCCGAAACAGATCCGGCTTCCTTCTCCTGCCTGGATGCATCGCTCAGCATGCTCTCTGATTACATGCTTGCCTATCGTGCGGAACATCTGGACGCAGGCAGACCAAAAAACCGATGAAAAGTCCATTTATGTCAGCTGATCATGTGAGGTCCCGGTGAATCCACAAAGAAATCTGGCCCCGTAAATCCATCGTCATTCACAATATCCGCTTTGCCTGCCGTGGATCATGCGCCGTGTCCTCTGGAGACATGGCGC